>CBDTZI010000439.1:0-3065 GCA_965364865.1 uncultured bacterium
CGCTTGGCTCGGTCGAGTACGACGGCCACGTAGTATTCACTCTCGATGTCGACGGCGTCCGCAATGAGCAGTTTCTTGACCTCGATGCCTTCGGCGCCGGTCTGCACCGAGACCATGCGGTTGCTGAGCATGAACTGGGCGGCCTCACGCACGGCGTTGGCGGTGTCGCACAGTTTGACGAAGCCGGCCTTGCCGCGTCCGCCGGCGAAGACCTGGGCTTTGACCACGACGCGTCCACCGATTTTGTTGAATGCGTCGAGGGCTTGCTCCACCGTCTCAACGACATCAGAAGCGGGGACGGGTACGCCGGATTCCTGTAAAAGCGTTCTGGCTTGATATTCGTGTACTTTCATTTTTCGCTCGCAAAATTTAAATTTATCAATTCCTGGGTGGCATACTCAGGCTTCACTCTGGTGTGTTGCGTGGGCATGTTTTCAATTAAGTATGGCGGGCTGAGTATACAAAATCAGTTGAATGATGGCCAGTGATTGGGCGGATTACTTTGCCGACTGTGAAAATGAGGCATGTTGGACTATCGCGGTTCATTGATTGGCTCATCGAGACGTTCGCGGTTAGGATGGACGCCTGCATGATCAAGAGGGCAATTATTTTATGACCAACAATCGACCGAATCCAAACGTGCTGTCGCTGATCGTGTGCGATCAGATCATCACAGACCGCATGACGGGTAAGCAATCGCTGATCGGGATGTTTAGCCGGGTGCACGCCCCGCGATTTCCGACCGCTCATCCGCAGCTTTCGGTGTTTGTCACGCTGACCGATGGCCACGGCAAGTCGGAGCTGACGATTCGCATTGTGGATACCAACGACGAGCGGCCACCGATCGTGGAGGGTAAGGGCACGGTCGATTTTAAGAATCCACGGGCGATTGCGAATCTCGCGTTGCAGTTTCACGGCTTAACTTTTCCTCAGCCGGGCGAATATCGGGTGCAGCTTTGGAGTGAGGGTGAGTTGTTGCGTGAGGCTCGGTTGGAGTTGATCCAGGTCAAGGCGCGGCGGCGCAAGCCGGGCGGTGGGAAGGGTGGTTCATCTGGAAAAGGATCGGCGGATGGTGGGGTGGACGATTTGCTGGATGGTTCGGCTGATCATTCACTCGACGATATTCAGGGTGGCACGCCTGAAAATCCCGACATCTATCCACCAGACGATTCGTTGCCGGACGATGATATTGACGATGACATTGACGATGACATGGATGACGATCCGTTTGGCGATCCACCGGAAGAAACAGCGTAACGAAATTCAGAATTTTGAAAATATTTACCACCAAGACACAAAGGCACCAAGTAAATTTTTCAATAAAGGGTGCCACTGGCGGCTTGCCCGCCAGTGTTCCGAGAGGCGCCCGTGAGGAAGCGGGAAGATGGGTGCCCCATTCTTTTCATTAGAAAAGGGTGGGGGACGGAAAAGTCGGAAAATCAAAAGATCGAAACATAGGGTCCGTAAGTGCGGACCAATTCCTTATAGCCCCAAAAACTCCATCGCGGTTTTGTAGAGGAGTTGGTCTTTGATTTCTTTTGAAAGATCGTCCATCGATTCGATGAGTTTTCCGGGATGCGATTCGCCGAGTGGGAACGGATAATCCGAACCCAGTGCGATTCGATTTTCTCCCAATAGTTTGATTAAATAACGAAGTGCTTCCGCGTCGTGAACCAACGAGTCCACATAAAACTTACCGAGATATTCACGTGGATTGATTTTGTTATCGACCGCACACAGATCGGGTCTCACGTTAAAGCCGTGTTCGATGCGGCCAATGGTGGCGGGAAATGATCCGCCGCCGTGCGCAAAACCGATGCGAAGCTTGGGTAGCCGTTCGAGAATCCCGCCGAATATCACCGAGCAAATCGCCCGCGAGGTTTCCGCCGGCATACCGACCAACCACGGTAGCCAATACTTCGGCATTTGATCTTTTCCCATCATGTCCCATGGATGTACGAAGATAGCCGCCCCCAAATCAGCTGCGGCTTCGAAGATGGGAAACAATTCAGGTGCGTCGAGATTCCAGTCGTTAATGTGCGAACCGATCTGCACACCAGATAAGCCCAGTTCGTTTACGCATCGCTCCAATTCTTTAACCGCGAGTTCCGGTGCCTGCATCGGCAGCGTGCCCAGGCCCGCGAATCGTTTTGGATATTCTCTTACGATACCCGCGATGTGGTCGTTCAACATTTTCGACAGGTCAAGCGTATCGTTCGGCTTCGCCCAGTAGCTGAACATCACCGGCACGGTCGAAAGCACCTGCATAGTCACGTCGGAATTGTCACATTCTTTGATGCGTGCATCCGCACTCCAACAGTTATCTTGAATTTCGCGAAAGAATTTGTCGTCGACTAACATGCGTGCGCAACACGGCTTGTGATGTTCGAGTCGGAGGAATCCTACGTAGCCATACTTTTCGCGCAGGTCGGGCCAGGTCTCCGGTAGTATGTGTGTATGGATATCGATCTTCAATATAGAATCTCAGGTAAGCTGGAAATATATTTTACCACCAAGACACCAAGAAAGAATATTTTTCAAAACACCAGTTTGATAGTTAATCCGCTGTTCGGAAATCTCTATAACCAACTGTATTACACCTTTCAATCCTTGGTGATTTTGTGGTGATTCTTTTTCTGTTACGCAGCCGGTTGCGGTTTTTGCATCACCGTGTTGCACTTCTTGCACGTTCGCAATGACTCATCATTCCAGAACGTTTCCATCAGCGGTTTGAGTTGCGAAACAATGTCGGTCAGGTAAAACTCCGGATCGTAAAGCACGTGGTCACATTTTTCGCAGTAAAATCGCATGTGATCGTTCTGGCCTTCGGGTCGTCTTCTTTCAAACACCATGCCGATGGTGTTGGCTGGTCGCTGCGGCGAGTGAGGGACCAGCGGCGGTAGTAACATAATGTCGCCTTCCTTGATGTGTACGTCGCGCTTCACACCGTCCTCGATAATTTTGACCGTGATGTCGCCTTCGAGCTGATAGAAAAATTCTTCGGTCGGGTTAATGTGATAATCCTTACGCACGTTTGGCCCGGCTACGATCATCACGATAAAATC
>CBDTZI010000440.1:0-3065 GCA_965364865.1 uncultured bacterium
GGTTTCGATGGCCAAGCATTTCGGATTAACCAAACTGGCGATCCCCACAGCCGGTAACGCCGGTGGGGCGTTGGCTGCGTACGCCGCGCGGGCGGGATTACAATCCTATATCTTCATGCCCAAAGATACGCCGGTCATTAACCAGATGGAATGTATGCTCGCCGGTGCGAAAGTGTTTTTGGTCAACGGGTTGATCAACGATTGCGGCGCGATCGTTCGGCAACACAAGGAGTCGCAAGGTTGGTTTGACTTTTCCACCTTAAAAGAGCCGTATCGAATCGAGGGCAAGAAAACGATGGGGTTGGAGTTAGCCGAGCAGCTCAACTGGGAGCTGCCCGATGTGATCGTCTATCCCACGGGCGGGGGGACCGGGCTGATCGGTATGTGGAAAGCGTTTGCCGAGCTGCAATCGCTGGGTTGGCTGCGCAATGACAAAAAGCCGCGCATGATATCGGTCCAAAGCGATGGCTGTGCCCCGATCGTGCGGGCGTTTGAATCGGGCGAACGATTCGCAACGCCGTGGAAAAACGCGAGTACGATGGCGTCGGGTTTACGAGTCCCCGCTGCGGTGGGCGACTTTATGATCCTCGACGCGGTCCGAGAAAGTGGCGGCTGTGCGGTGGCGGCGGAGGAATCAAACATTCTTCGCGCGATGCAGCGGGCGATATCGGCTGAGGGGATTTCACTCTGCCCAGAGTCTGCCTGTTGTGTGCTCGCGGTGGAAAGCCTTACAAAGCAGGGTAAAATCAAACCCGATGAGCGGGTGGTGATTTTTAACACCGGATCCGCAGGCAAATACATAGAGATCGCTCCGCTGAATTTACCGGTCATTGAAAATCCAGGTCAAATCGACGTCACACTTTTCGACTGATAATAACAGGGTCGATTGTCGTAGTGAAGCTTCGCGGTGAAACCATTTCGATGTAACAATATCGGTCTGTCAGAACATACGATTTTTGTTGCATGAATTTCGCATTTCGCAGCAAATTCCACCCAAGACCCATCTTTGAGAATCCGATGGTAGAGGTGCGTCGTGTCGGTCGAAATCACTTTCATTATAGACTCAAAGGAGTTTCACATGTTTCAAAACAAATCGCTTCGTCCTGGGGTTGCACTTACTGTCGCCGCAATGGCATTCATAATGTACCCCGGCTGTTCGGGATCAAGCCTGCCCGAAACCGTAATTATCACTCTTCCCGATGGAACCCAAACCGAAGCCACGCTCGGGTCTGGTGTGTTGAGCCTGGCGGATACCACCTGGACTTTTTATCAGGGTAGCGTCATTTCCGGAGTACCGTTTGTGACCATTACGTTTGGCCCGGATGGTGAGCTGACCGCCTTTGAAGACAACACCATTTCGACAGAGGTGTTTGGCGATACGATTCTCTTTGATGGCAATCGTCACGACACAGCCTTTCCGGGGCTGAGTTACTCCGCAGCTACCTACGGCGCAGAAACTTCCGACTCCACCGGATTCTCCTTTGTCGGTCAACTCGATGCGTTTGTGATTATCCTGGGCCAGGTTGCTGACGGTGTGGCAGAAGCGACCGGTACATTCGATGCGGATGACCCCAACATCATGACCGGAAATTTCTCCTTTACCGTAGATATTACGGTTGAAATCCCCGGCGTTCCCGTGGAAGACACCATGGATTCCTTCGCGTTTATCGCGCAAAAAGTTACGCAGTAGTTTTTTTCTTACAATCTACTTACACGGCGAAGCGTCTGAATGGCAAGACGTTTCGCCGTGTTTTTTTTGTGCTGATCAAGTACGTTCAACCAGTCGGTCGATCAGAAAACTCGATTGTTCCAACGCCTGCACCGTGAATGGACCAAAATAGTCACACGTCTGCTCAAACAACTGAACAAACTGCTTGCGATCCTTTTGTGCAAGAACACCCTGCAATTGAGAGGCGGCCTCGACGAAAGCCTCCGTAACCCGGGAAGTATCCGGATTGGACATTTCAATGGACGCGTACAATTCGGGCGACTGGGCAAAATGTCGGGCGGTCATTAACAATTCCATCAGATAGACGGGCGACGTAAATCGCAACGTCTCTTCAATACCCACGCCCAACCGAGCAAGCGTTTGACCCATCACCTCGGTGGAAAAATGTACCAGCACCTGCACAATCGACATGGCTCGGTCATGATCCTGTGGCGAACTCTCCATCAACACAAATCCGCGAGCGTGCAACATTTGCTTTAACCACACGAGCCAGTCATCACCGCGGCCGGGGCAAAGCACCACGCGCTGTCCCTGCAATGAATGAACCGAAGGGGCGAACAACGGGTGGGTGCCGATCACGCTGCCGCGGCAGCATTCCATCATGGTTTCAACCGGTAATGTTTTGATGGAGGTGACGTCCATCATTAACGCATCTTCGCGCACAAAGGGAGCGACTTGTCTTATCACTTCTTGAGTCACATCGATAGGCACGGAAAGGATGACCACATCGGCCTGTTGTGTAGCGTGCTCCGGTGTGATTTCGGTGTGCAAGTCGGCGACGAGAACACGATGACCCAGCTGAGTAAAAAGTGAAGCCATGCATGTTCCCATACCACCCAGCCCGCCAATCACTGCGATGGTTTTGGGCTCGATGTCGAGCGGCACCTCCGCTTTCAACGCAGCCTGGCGATCTCGACTTCCCCACATCACCAGTCGAAACAGACTTTCGATGATTTCACTGCGCAAACCCATCGACTCCGCTCGATCGCAGCGGTCGTTAAGAATTTCTCTTTCTCTGTGAAAATCGCGTATGCTGACTTGATGTTGTCGTTTGTATTGCGCGACCTGTGTGATTAATTCGTTACGATGTGAAAGTTGTTCCAGAATGGCGTGATCGATGAGGTCGATCTTCGCACGCAATTGTTCCAGCGATTCAGGCTGGTATTCCTCTGATTTCGTCGAATGAATAGCCACTTTTGCCGCCTCCATCATTCATGTTGAATCCTCCTTAAAGGGTGGTCCGTTCTAGGTGCCATTTCCAAAAGATAGTGCGATATTTTAGCTCCCCTCCTTACCAAGGAGGGGCTGGGGGAGGTTTCCGTTAAAACAGATGACC
>CBDTZI010000441.1:0-3057 GCA_965364865.1 uncultured bacterium
CCAGCGCTTCGTATCCAGCGGGGTGGTTTCACCCTGTTCGTTCAGGCATCCGCCGACCGCAGCGGTTGAAAACGGCTCAAAATCAAGTGGTCCCTCGCCTCCGCCGAGATAAATCCCCACACGCGACGGGTCCAGTGCCATGTCATTGGCAAGTCCGGAACAGTCCCACGCCTTCGCAGCTGCGCCGAGTGCAAACTGGGTGTTGCGACTTGCGCCTTTGTGTTTGTTCGCGTCGTCACCCAGATATTTTTCTAACGACAAAGATTTAACCTCTGAGGAAAACGTGGTGGGAAACGTGGTCGCGTCGAACAATTTAGTGCGCTCCACACCACTTTGACCGGTCAGAAGTTTTTCCCAGACCGTTTCGATATCATCACCCAGTGGGGTGACCCATCCGATACCCGTAATGACTACGCGTCGTTCCACGAAATTACTCCTGCATCCTTTTGATCACCAAAGCCGCACACTGACCGCCGCTTAACGAACTCATTGCGCTGATCGCGGTATTGATCTTGGCGTCCACGGGATCGTTTTGAACAAATCCGAACGAACAATTCGCATCGGGTTCATTTGTGTTCACGGAAACCGGAACGGTGTTGCGGTGCATCGCGACCACCATCGCGGCGAAGTCGATCGCACCGGACCCAGCTCCGTTATTCCCCGTTGAGCCTCTCGTAGTGATGGCGGGAATTTCTTTTAATCGATCACCCAAAGTGTTGTTCCAGGCCGCCATCTCCGCTGCGTCGTGCTCCACCGTTCCCACGCCGAGTGGATTCACCAGATCGATATCATCGGACGAAACGTCGGCATCTTTCATGGCTTTGCTCATCGCCAGTGAAATGGCTTGTCCCTTGGGATCGGGTTTTAACCAGTCGGTCGTTCGACAGCTCGCGCCGAAGCCGCAGAGTTCGGCGTAGATTCTTGCGTTGCGATTTTTTGCGTGTTCGTACGATTCCAAAATGATCAGCCCACCACCTTCCGATGCGACCGACCCACGTCGATGGGCGCCGAAGGGTTTGCAAGCCTGTTGCGGCTGATCGTTGTCCTGGGTGTTGAGTCGGTTGCCCAGATGCTGTCGAAAGAGGGTCGTGGGATTCAATTTGCTTTCCGCACCGCCGCAAATACATACATCGGCATCCCCACGTGCGATGGTTCTAAAGGCTTCGCCGATCGCGAGGTGGCTCGACGCTTCACCGCAGGTGATGGTGTTCGAAGGCCCCTGCGTATCATGCACAATGGTGACGTGGCAGGCGAGCATGTTGGGTAGAAATTTCAACAGCCAAAGCGGGGTCAGGTTGTTCATGCCTTCCCGTCCCCATCGCTCAAGGCTCATGTGGCCGTCCTCATCGACCGCGGTGACCAAGGCCCCCGCGAGTTCGTGTAGGTCCGCGCAGACCAAACCGGCTCCGATATTGGCTCCGAATCGTGTGGAGTCGACATTGGGTTCGCCGTCAGCTTCGCCACGGTTGATGATGCAGCGAGTGTTGAGTTTGGCGTTGGTCACGGCGTGGTAGGCGCAGGTCACGGCGATTTTAATATCTTGCGACATAACCTTGACACTTTTACGGTAGTTTTTGGGGATGTAGTTGCTAATTTTCAGCTCGGGCAGTTCGCCGGCGATGTGTGATGGGAATTCGCTGGCGTCGAACGTTTGGATGGGTCCGATGCCGCAGCGCGAACTCATCAGCGAGTCCCAAAAGGGTTCGATGCCGATGCCCAGCGGGGTGGTGACGCCGAGGCCGGTGATGACAACGCGACGTTTATTCGTCATGGGTGTTGTCGCCTCCGCCGGCGTTTTTGTTTTGAAAAGAATGTAAAATATCCATAAATTGTTTCGTAAAGACAAAATTATGATCGGGCAGGTCCAACGATTGCTCAGCCTGGTTCACATGGGAGAAAATCAGGTCTACTTGTCCGAAAGGTTTTTCGTTTTTGAATATCTCGCCGCTGGTCACTGCCGCTCGGTCATCAATCGCATCGATCACCGCGTCGTAGCGTAGTTGATCGCCGGGTACCGCGTAGCCGTCGAACCGGGCTTTGCGGATTTTAGCGAGAATGACATTTTCAGAAAACCCCCGCGATTCACCGACTAAAATTCCAGCGGTTTGAGCCATCCCCTCGATGATCAACGTGGCGGGCATGACGGGAAATCCCGGAAAGTGATCGTGCAGATGTTCCTCCGCCAGCGTCACATTTTTAATAGCGGATGCGCGCTGAGAAGATACAAAATCTACAAAGGTGTCTATCCAGATCCAGCGCATGACAGGGCCTTTACATCTGTGGGCTTTGGTTCGGGGTTACGTTTCTTCACTTCGCACGCAAGTTGTTATACCGCGGCGAGTTTGTTTTCTACATAATTTACGATCGTATCCACCGTGAAGAGATCGGGCATCTTGGCGACCTGTGGATCGTTTACAAAATCACTGAGGTCCGCATGGGGGATAGCCTCTTTCAATTTCGCCAGGCCCAGTTCGGTCACTTTTCCGCCGTCCACGTAATCCGGATTGTCCAGGATGCCGTCGGGGAAAAGATCACCCTTGGGAATTTTAATGGAAAACGTCTTTTCCAGACGGAACACGATATCGAGAAAATCGATACTCTCGGCTCCGAGATCACCCTGGAGCGTAGCCTGGGCACCTACCTCGTCGTCGTCGACACCCAAGGCGTCGGTTAACACTTCCTGAATTTTTGAAAAAACTTCATCACGACTCGAAGTCATTGGTTACGACCTCCGTACTAAAAAGGAAAATTTTCTTTTGAAGGTGGATCGTTTTTGGCGAAGGCTCACCTCGTGACATTTTATGGAATTCCACGCGTGTGGTTATCCGTGTAAGATTGCGAACTTCGCTCTCGCGTCTTTTCTTAAACTTTCGTCCAGCGCGGATCGGGTATCCCCGTTTTTCCCCAGACAAAAATGAGTCAGACCGAACCTGGCTCGAACCACTTCTTTCTGGTTGCAGTATCCGATCCCGTCAAAATCACTGTCGTCCTGAGTTAATCGTCGGCAGGAGACTTCAACCCGCAACAGCTGACCGGGCTTGACGAAGCTTTTATAAG
>CBDTZI010000442.1:0-3049 GCA_965364865.1 uncultured bacterium
CCGCCGGCGCTAATTTATTGGTCTGTAAACTGAACACACCGACATCCCCCAACGTGCCGACGAGTTTGCCCTGCCACTTCGCACCGTGTGCATGCGACGCGTCTTCCAACACTTTAAGTTGATGGTCTTTGGCGATCGCCAACAGTCGTTCCATTTTTGAGGGCATGCCCCAAAGATGAACCACGACCATCGCGCGTGTTTTTTCTGTAATTTTTGATTCCACGTCGTCGGGATCCAGGCCCATACTCTCATTTTCGCTTTCACAAAAAATCGGCACCGCGCCACACCAAAGCACGGGCATGACCGAAGCCCAATATGTCGCAGAAGGGACAATAACTTCATCGCCGGGTTTGAGATCGAATGAATGCAATGCAGCGAAAATCGCGGACGTGGCGTTGCAACAAGCCAGCGCGTGTGTCACGCCAAAATACGAACGGTAATCATTCTCCAGTTCCTGAGTCACCGGATGGAGTGAAAGCTCACCGCTTCGCAAAATCTTAGTCACCGCAGCGACCTCCTCGTCTCCGATAATGGGCCAGCGATTCGCCTCCGTATCATCCAATGTAACGGATTTGTCTCCGCCAAGAATAGCCGGTCGATTTTGCGTAGCTGTCAAACTCAAAATAATATCCTTCTCGTCGAACTTCCACGACGACGCTCATCCGAAACTGCATGACCCTGGAAATTCGCCCGCAAAGCGTTTAGACAGTCCATCGTATCGCCGCTATGTAGCTACTGCAACTTTCCACACCCTTTTTCGAGAAAAATCACAGGCAATTTGAACACTCCATATCGGCGTATTGCCACTCAAAATAAGAGGTTTTTCGTGTTAAAATCGCCAGTCATGCTTGAATCGTGCGGCTTGTTTCGATACGATTATGGATTGAGGTGAATATGGAACATTCAGACAACGAACGCATCCAGGAATTGTCCCAGGCCAACGAGCAATTGACGCAGGAAATCCATCCTGCCTGAAACCTTTGGTGATGCCAAACGTCTGGAGCAAGTCTTCGTCAACATCATCCGCAATGCGGGCGACGCCATGCGCGAGGTTACAACCATCAAACGACTGACAATTAAAACCGAGCAGAGTGGTGATCAGATCCGCATACTGTTCACAGATACGGGACATGGCGTGGGAGATCCAAGTCGCATATTCGATGCGTTCTTTACTACGAAGGCGATCGGAAAAGGCTCCGGACTAGGCCTGAGCATCAGCCTTGGGATTGTACAGGAACACGGTGGGGATATTACTTTAGAGACCTCAAATAAGAATACGCAATTTCTGGTCACTCTACCTATTCGTTCAAAACCGGACACGGCCAAGACATTAAAAATATGAGATAATCCTTTTCAGACAATCCTATTCATACAGTCACTTTCTTGAGTTATCCCCTGCCCGGCATGCCAAAACATAGGGCAAACCCATAGATTATCGTTGATGATTGTTCGGTTTATGCAGGATCAATTTCATATCATACCACTACCTGTTACGATATGAGTAATCATGGGAAAAACAATCGGCAATAACCACGCGGTTACGCCATCTTGATCAACGGTCCAAGTGATGGTATGAGTCACAGTCACGCTTGAACAGGGTAAACGAGTATCCGATGAAGAATAGAACTTGACACTGTCGCTTTGACATAAGAGCGTACCGTTTGGTTCTACTTTCAAACCCGATCGCGTCGGGCAGAGGATCAGAGGAAAATCTATGAGTATCACTCATATCATCGCAGTGAGCGTGTACTGGCTACTGATCGTACTGTGGACCTTCATTTTCATCTTTTATCTCAAACGCCTCCGGCGTCAGCGATTGAAGAACGCATTGTTTATGACGTTACTCTTCGTTCTGGCGATTGACGCATTTCGCACCCTGTTTGAAAGTCTATACTTCGGCATCTGGTATACCGCGTTGGCTGGCCTGCTTCCCCAACAAATACAGGATTTCCTGGAGCATCCCAGCGTAGTCTTAATCCCGAAGCTTTTGAATGTGCTGACCGCGGGGATCATCATTCTCATTCTTCTACGCCGCTGGATTCCGGAAGAAGAGGCCGAGCTCCAAGGGCAGAAGAGTCGCGAGCTTAATCTGCAATCGGACATCTCCGATCACACACGTGCCTTGGAAGACACCAATCATCGTCTTCGACGGGAGATCGAGGAACATTCAAAAGCCAAGGATGCACTCAAGCATGCACAGAAAATGGAGGCGGTGGGCCGACTGGCTGGCGGTGTTTCTCATGATTTTAATAATCGCCTGATGACGATTCTGGGCAACGCGGAGCTGATCAAGGCGACGCTGAACAAACCGGATACGCAAATCAATCATGAGATGCTAAAATCCTGTGTGCAAGAAATCACTCAGGCGGGTGAACGCGGAGCGGACTTAATACGACAGTTGCTCACATTCAGTCGAAAACAACTGATTAAATCTACGATACTGGACACACATCAAATCCTGACCTCAACCCGGAAAATGCTAAAAAGTCTCGTGCAAGAGAACATCAAGTTTGAAATGCAAATCGCACATGATGTCGCCCCGATCAATGGCGTGACTTCTCAGGTGGAACAAATCATCATGAACCTGGTCCTGAATGCACGCGATTCCATCGATCGAACCGGTCATGTTTCTGTGGTGTGTAAGAATGTGGAAATTTCCAAGTCGGAAGCGGCGGTCCATCCTGGGATTCGCCCCGGACTGCATGTGATGATTTCTGTTGAAGACGATGGGATCGGCATGACGAAGGACCTGGTGCAAAATATTTTCGAGCCTTTCTTTACAACCAAGCCGGTAGGAAAAGGCACGGGGTTGGGCCTCGCCAGCGTGGATGGCATGGTGAGTCAGATGAACGGTTTCGTAACGGTCGAAAGCGAACAAGACGTGGGGACGACGTTCAGGGTGTTTCTTCCGATGGTTGACGGCAAGCCCGACGAAAAAATAGAACTTGAGCAGGGTAGTTGTATGGGCCACGGCGAAATCTTATTGGTTTGCGAGGATGAACCCTCCGTATTGCAAGTCACTTCGCAAATCCTGAGGAATGCAGGCTAT
>CBDTZI010000443.1:0-3039 GCA_965364865.1 uncultured bacterium
TTCAACAAGAGATTGAAGCATGCGACGCAAAACTGCATCCTTCATCACGGATTGCTTCTCCTCAGAATTTGAGTCAAGAAACGAATCCCAGCCACCTTCAGATTGTAAAATCCGCGTAGCAAAAGGTATCAACGATTCTTGATCGGTCTTGCTCAAGCATTCAAATGATATCATTGCCGCAACAATCTGCAGCGGCTTATCCCACCCTTTGAACAGATACTGATCATCGAGGTGTTTTTTAATCCCGTCCGGAAGCCTGATATTAGTCTGCGCCCTGGGTTTCTGCGTTTTTTTACGTTTTTTGGCCATTTCTATATTTTTACAAAATTTATTATAAAAACAACTTGACTAACGACGATAACATCGTTAGCATCGTTATCATGAAAGTAGGCACGAACAATAACAAACAGGGCGTTTACATCCAGATTCGCCCAAGAAACGGTAAAACGAAGGGCGAATGCCTCACCGTCGACATGGATGTAACCCCAAAAGAATCTCTGAAAATCGTCCACGGAGCTTTCGAGAAAAGATGCACAAAAAAAAGAAAATCCGCGTGATTTCGTGCTTACTAACAAATTGTGTTCCACGCCGATCAGGACGGTCCTGATTGGCAGAATCTATCGACGAGGCCCGACTGCCGGGCGGAGCGGTTAAAAAATTGGAAAAACAAAACACCATCTTACATGAAGGTGACCGCGTGACTTTGAATTTCCTTCGTAACCATTAACCAACCGTTCCGCCCGGAAGGGCGCTCATCGATAGCCATACAAACGTAAGTGTAGATCACGGCGGATTCTACACAACAGAAAATTCAGCCCCAAAATTCCGGCACGGAGGTCGGTCAATGGTCCAAGAAATGCGACGCGATGCAGAACTACTCGGCGAACTACTCGACAAGGCAGACTCGGTTGTTGACCGAGCCATCTGTCGTAACGTCACGTTCAGCGTTAAGGTCATCGCCCACTGGACCGGCTTTTCCGTAAAGACCATCAGTGATTATCGTATTGGCAAAACTAATATACCGGTCGATTTCTGGCGGCGCATTCTCGAACATCATTTTGATATTCGCATTGTCCGCTTACTGGTGCCGGACGTTATCGACTTTGAAGTCGCTTGCACGAAATACAATGTCCCTGACACTACGCTGGATTTCTTTCGCAAAGCGCTTCAGGCGGAAGCGGCGCATCACGAAGCGATGAAACGCGTCGCCGACATCCTCGCCGACAACCGCATCAACGAACTCGACGAACACTCCATTAACCTATACGACGCCAGCTACCACGACCACCGACAACTCGAATTCGAGTTGCATCGATCGATCATCGCCAGGTTCAACATGTCAATGGCGGGGAGCGCAGTATGATCACGACTATATTGTTCATCGTAGCGCTTTTTGTTTTTATCTGGGTGGTCGCCCCGATCGCTGCGGATTGCAAATACGAAACCATCACTTGCCGTTGCGGTCAATGCCAGATCAGAGCCGCAATCGTTTTCGATGACGCCGAGGCGAATGGTTTCGCCACGACCTTAACAACGAATTGCCCGGTATGCATCGGAGGGGGGATGGCATGAGTTATAAACATCAACAATGTCCGGAGTGTGGCGGGGCCATCCCAACGGAGCACACGGCGGTTGAAACCTTAATTTCGCACGAGATCAAATTCCTCTACTGCGAGTTTTGCGGTTACGGACTCGAATCCGCTTTTAAGTTCAGCGCTACGGGGATGGACTTAACACACTCCGTTCCGTATTCCGAGAAAAAACACCCGGTCAAGTTCGGTGAATTTTTACAACGACTAAAGAATGCACGACTGAAAAATGCCACTAGCATTAAAAAAACAATCTGCTGCGTATAAGCCGGACGACTGGTTGCCCATAGGTGAAGCGGTTCATTCGCTTGGCATATCAGAACGCCACTTGCGACGTATGGCCGCCGGTCAATGGAACACACGCGGGCTCGCCGAACAGCGGACACCCAAGAGTGGAAAAGGTAAGCGCACCTGGTGGATTCATCGTTCCGTCGATGATCGGCTGTCCCGCACGCCCGATCGCACGACTCGTGACGCACGCGTACGCGAATCGCTACTATCAAAATTCCCCGTCGCCCAGGTCGAGCGAGCCTACAAAAAAAATCACTGGTTACAAAAATGGCGTAGCCGCTGTTATCAACCTGGCGGATTAACCGAAAGACAGATCGCTGCCGAGATCGTAGACGACGCCAAACGCGCCGAGGGTAACGGATTTAAGATTTCAGTCCGGTCGTTGCAGATCTGGTGGAATCGATATCTGAGCATCGCTTCCGACGGACACATTTCAGGTGTGCGCGGTCTGATCGATCAATACCTTGAAACCGAAGACGCGGATTCGGGCGGTCGATCGCCCGATGCGGTTGTGTACTTCTATGAACTCTACCACACCGAATCCAAAATCAACGCAACCATCTGTCACGAACTCACCCGCAAAGAGGCCATCAAAAACAACTGGCGATGGCCGAAAACAATCGGCGCCACCCACAAGTGGCTCGCCAAATCCGACGATCGATCGCTGACCTGTTTGTTACGTGACGGTAAGGATGTCTGGTGCCGCAAATACATGCACCACCTCGAAATCGATTACACACTCATACAGCCCGGTGAGTTCTATCAGACCGATCACCATCAATGCGATTTCTGGGTCGAGCACGACGGCAGTCAACTCAGGCCTTGGCTGACCGTCATCCAGGACAGTCGCTCGCGCATGATCGTCGGCTGGCACCTTGGCCCCTCGCCGCACCAGGACGCGATCATCGCCGCGTATCTCATGGCGTTCAAGAACTACGCCATCCCCGAAAAAATTCGCATCGACGATCTGCGAAATCCGGTTCTGAGTGACATTCAGAAGGCTGCGTTGGCCCACGGCGAAAGCAATCCGGTCGATCTGAGTATCGCGGCGGTGCTCGACGCTGCAATGGAACGCACCGGTCTCACTGACTTCGGTGACGAAGGATTTCGCGAACGACTGGACCTGTGGCTTTCCGAGGTCGACCAGGATTCGGAGCGA
>CBDTZI010000444.1:0-3039 GCA_965364865.1 uncultured bacterium
GGGCTTCACGAACATGCGCTGATAACGAAACGCGTCGTACGCTTCCACCTGATCGGGCAGCGTAGGCCGGGGGCCTACGAGCGACATCTCGCCGGTAAAGACATTAAAAATCTGCGGCAGCTCGTCCATCTTAAAACGACGCAGCAGCCAGCCAATTTTTGTAATGTCGGGATGTACCAGCGGGACCAGCTCCATTCGATCCGGCTTGCGATCACCACACATCGTACGAAACTTAAAGGGTTGGAACACTTTCCCATCCAACCCCGATCTTTTCTGCATAAAAAAAACCGGACCCGGAGAAGTCAACTTGATCAAAAGTGAAATCACAATCAAAAACGGCGACAAAATCACGATCAACAAAACCGAGGCGATCACATCGAAGACGCGCTTCCCCCCCCGCGTCCAGATCGTTTTCGAGACCTGGCGAGGCGATTCATCTCTTGGGTTTTTTTGATTCTTTTCCACTAACATTACGCTGTTGTAAAGATATCAATGACTTGCCTACGATCAGCCTGGGCTTTTGGCCCATGAAACTCACCCAACCCAACCACGGGGCACAATCACACTGCGGAATTCCACACACTTTCTAACCACAACCTACACCACTCATCGTATGCACGCACCCGATTCAAATAGCTGCAAAACCAATTTCCGAGGAAATTGTCGATTTACTGATCCACTAATCGTCGTTTTTGAGTAAATATTGAAGAATTTCAATAAATATGTTCGATAGATCAAAAATTGTTTGACGCATCGAACTTTTGGCCCATAATTTGCCAAGTCAGTGATCTGACGTGTTTGGGTAGGTCGGAAAGACACAAGAGCATGATGAATGCCGGCCCAGTGATCAGAGCCATACTCACTTTGAAAGGCCGTAAAAATGCACAGCAGCGAAGGACTTTCATCCACCCACGAGATGTATCTCAAGGTGCTCTATCAGCTTGAGGAGGAAAACGAAGTCGCTCGTGTACGCGACATGGCTCGGGGGCTGGGCGTCAAACCCGGCACGATCACCGCGGTGTTGAAAAAACTCGAACAAAACGGGTTGGTGATTCATGATCACTACGGCGCGATCAAATTAACACCCGCGGGCAAAAGACTGGCGGTGTGTGTGGTGCATCGTTTTGAAATTCTCAAACAAATGCTCACAAACGTACTGGGCCTGGATGAAGACGAGGCGGAGCTGGACGCCTGCCAGATGGAACACGCGGTCAGCCCCAACACCATTAATCGGATGGAAGTGTTACTTCAACGGGTGAAGGATGGTCAGGTGAATGTCGGTTCGATGCTTCAACCTGTTCTTGATCATGATCCAACGCAATGCTCGGATTGTGCTGAGTCCGGTATATGTCAAGCGGTGGCATCCATGGATGTAGAGAACAATTGACCCTTGTTTCGCACGAGAGGCGCCGATGGATCGCAAAACATTGGCTTGTACTTTTGGATAAAATATGCACCGTCGGCGCGGCGGTTGACTTGAGAAAAATCTATACGAGGAATAAAGATGATAAAAAAGAGGCATGCGTTATATGTTGTCTTTCTGAGCCTGTTGGCGATCGCAACGGATCGCGTCGACGCCGGCGAACGGCGTTTCACGTTTGTTTATGAAACCACGACCCTCGCCAAAGGTGAATGGGAATTTGAACAGTGGGTTACGTGGAAAACCGCCAAAGAAAGCACCCGCGACTATGATCGCTTCGATTTCCGCACCGAGATTGAGTTTGGTGTAACCGATACATTCCAGCTTGGTTTTTATCTCTCCGACTGGCGGTACGAAGAGACCGCTTCAAAAGGTAAAAACAGTGGCGACTGGCGAGATATCGCGGTCGAAGCGATCTGGAATCTCAAGGATCCCGCCACGAACCCGTATGGCCTGGCCTTGTACGGTGAAATCAAAGTGGGCGACGAAATGGTGGAGATTGAAGGGAAACTGCTCCTCCAGAAAAACTTTGGAAAGATGGTACTGGCTTACAACGCCATCATTGAAGCCGAGTGGGAAGGCAGCCACTACGACGAAGACAAAGGTGAGCTGGCACAAACGATCGGGCTGAGTTATCAGTTCTCGCCCAAATTCCTTGCGGGGATCGAAATCGTCCATGAATTCGCCATCCCGGACTGGGCGGGCATCAAAGGCAAGGGTGTTTTGTATGCCGGGCCGAACTTTTCCTACCGCAGCGAAAAATGGTGGCTCACGGTGACGCCATTGTTTCAGGTAAGCCATGTCGAAGACGAGCCGGATTTCCAGATGCGACTTATTTTCGGAATGCCGATCGGTGGCTAATTCAGTGAGGAGTCTTGTCGCTTTTGCTACTCTGCAACGAAAACCCGTATCGAACAACATGAATCACAACATCCAATGAAAGAATCACAGATGTGCACGAAAGAAAACACCAGGAGAAGAAAACTACTGCGTTTGTTGTTTGCAGGCGGCACGTTCCTTATTTTGACATTAACCAGCTGCTTGACGGTAGAGCAGATGGCCCCACCCGTGACCACGGAATTTTCGAGATCGGGAGCGAACGTCGTATCGCTCGCAGCGTTGGAGCGTGGCCGTGAGGTCTATATTTCGGATTGTACGCGTTGCCATAGCGTTGAACCCATCAACCGATACTCCGTGGATCGTTGGCGATCCATCATTGATCGGATGGGGCCGGAATCCAAGCTGGATGAATCGCGTACGGATGCGCTGCGGAATTATATCCTTGCGGCACACAAAGTTTTAGAAAGGCAGGCCGTCGAAGCCAGCCATAAACAATAATTTTCAAATGTAAATGAGTCATAAGCGATGAGATCATCGCAGGTCATTGTAAGACGTTTTGCGATATCATGATCGCGATACTTCTTTCTTAAGAGGAATAGAAAAAGGAGAACAGAATGAAAAAATCAAAGATGTTGAAAACCGTATTGTTGTTTGGTAGCCAGGCCTGCCTGCTTTTTTCAGGCGGGACGTGTCTACCCGACAACCTACTTTCAAATACAGCCGGGGAGATTGTAAACGGTTTGATTATCGCCGGGTTCAATATGCTCACGACCGGAACC
>CBDTZI010000445.1:0-3023 GCA_965364865.1 uncultured bacterium
ATCCAATGGTGGATAGGCAAACGACCACTTTTGATCTTTGGGTTCGTACAAATCTTTGGTCATGTATCGCGCGATCGGTTCGATAAACGCAATCACTCGGCCATCCACCTTGGCCATCGCAAAGCAGGTGCGCAACATTTTTACCGCGTCATCCCCGCGCGACGGCGAACAGACGATCAAACCCGGCACGTCACGCAGCGCGGTGATGCTGTTGTCGTTATGAAAATGTCCGCCGAACCCCTTTTGATACGCCCAGCCCGCGATGCGAATGACCATCGGGTTACGAAATTGATCGTTGGAGAAAAATTGCAGGCTACACGCTTCGCCGCGAATCTGATCCTGCGCATTATGGTAATAAGCGAGGTATTGAATCTCCGGCACAGGCAACATCCCCAGATGACCCGCACCCAGCGCCAGACCGAGAATCGTCGTCTCATCCAGCAGCGTGTTGAACACCCGAGCCACGCCAAACTTCTGCGTCATTCCCGTGGTGACGTGATACACGCCGCCCTTCTTGGCTACATCTTCACCAAACAACATCGCTTCGGGGTACTTTACGAATAAATCCGTGAGACCGAGATTGATCAGCACAGCCAAATGTCGCGGGATGCTTCGTTCGGGTAATCGATCTTCACCCTCAAAAACTTTCACGCGCTGATCCTGATCCGGTGCGCGCTTTGCTTCCAGCAAAACTTGATCCGGTGATGATGGAGCGAGTGGTTTAATAATTTCTTCCGCGGATTTTAGTTTTGGTGTTTTGGCCGCAGCGCGAGCCGCTTCGTTAACCTGTTGACGCGTTGATTTATAAAAATTAAGAATTTCATCGGGCGACATCAATGCGTTTTCAAGAACGATGTTCGCACTGGCGATGAGCGGGTCTAACGCTTCACTTTCTTCGATCTGATCCCACGAATGATATTCGGTCTCTACATCACTACCCGCGTGGCCAAGCATTCGCACAGTTTTGAGATGCAAAAACGTGGGCTTACGACGGCTGCGACAGTGATCCACCGCTGCACGCGTATTTGCAAAGGCATCCAGAAGATTCAATCCGTCCGCCTGAAAATAGCTGAGGCCATGCCGCGAAGAAAAACTCGACTCGATCCAGTTGGTCGGCGTCCTCACGCTGATACCCAACCCGTTGTCTTCGCAAACAAAAAGAAGCGGTACGGGCAATCGCTGATGAGCGGCGTGGGCAGCTGCGTTAAACGCGGTCTGTGCAACGGCGTGGTTGGCGGAGGCGTCACCGAAACTGACCACGATGATCGCGTCGGCTGGGATTGGGTTTGAATGACTTTTTTTTGTCGCACGGGTCAGCGATAACGCCGCTCCGACGGCTTTGGGCAGATGTGACGCGATAGTGGAAGTCTGCGGCGGAATCCAGAGTTTCACGCTGCCCCAAACCTTGTGTCGACCGCCGGAGATGGGGTCGAGCGTACTAGCTGCGAAAGATAACATCGAGTCTTTGATGAAATCGACTTCGGGCAGTTGTCTGGCACGTTCGGCGATCAACGCTCCGTCGCGGTAATGCAAGAAGGCCAGGTCGGTGTGTCGGGTGAGCCGGCCGATGACGGCGTTGCCCTCGTGGCCCGCACTGCTGATGGTGTAATACCCTTCGTCTCGGGCACGCATCTCGCGAGCGGTGATGTCCTGATGACGTGCGACGATTTGCGATTCAAACAGTTCGATGATATCGCGACAGGTGGCTTGGTTGTCGTCCGCTACCTCACTACGGGCGGCGTGATCCATCACGGCTGGTTCGTCGATCGGGCCTCTTGTTTTTTTCGCAACGATGTCGCGCTGTTTCGCCGGCGCGTTTCTGCTCCACGCCTTCACATGGGCGATGAAGTTTTCATCCACCACCTGCGCGCGGTTACGATTATATCGACTGGTCGGTTTTTGTTGTTGCATGCAGGTTCTGATTCAATAGAAAATAAAAAATATCACGACTATTAACTGAGCCGCAGGCTTTAGCCTGCGCGGATTTACAATTATTATTAATTATTCAATAGATCATCCCAATGTACATCTTCGAGTTTTTCCGCTACTGGAGTAACATCGCCAAATATCGGTCGATAATTTGTTCCGTCACCTACATTCGGATCAACCACCACAATTCGATTGGGTGCTTCTCTTCTATGATACAACATGGAGCAAAAATAAAAACGTGCCATAGTATCAAAAGGCGAAGCGGACCAACCTATAATATATATTTCTTTAGCAGATTTTAATGTATGATTTGCGTTTTTCCAAACAACCCCACTACCAACAAGATTATGCAGTGGTTTGCGAGAGCCTAAACCAGCTAAACCTGGCCAAGCAAAACTTCTTTCAGTAGCAACACCAGTAAATCTTTCATAGCATCTTTTCGCTTCATCTAAATCAGGAACTCTATACAATATTTCATCATATTCAGGTTCATCAGTATCATCTTGTCCAATTCCGATATCTTCACCTTCAACGCTTCTTTCTCGGTTTACATCTGTTTTCTCAAATAATGTAATCGCATTATCTAACGGATATTCACGCGATTTCTTCCACCAATCAATTGACCCGTGCAGTTTAAGAATGGGTATAGATGGATCAGTGGAATCTTCCAAATCGAAACCATGATTCCAATTTTTATTTATTTCCGATATCGAAGTTTCTAGAACTGTATCGTAATTGAACGTAAGAATAACATCGTCTTGTTCAAGATTTTCTGAAAAATTCTTTATTGCTTCAAAATTGGCTCGCTCTTGATATCTAATTAATACACCAATCAGTTGGTTTTCTAGAAATTGAAGCCAACTGATAGTTTCTTCGTATTTGCCATAGGGAGTTTCGCCATCATATCTTCCAACAGTACATTCTTGCTGTCGTATACGACAATAATCCGCATCGAAATTAGCACATTCAAAAAATTGTTCAATGTTTAGGTCTGATGATTCAGTATTTACATCACCGGAAAATTTCTTAATACGTGCACTGATCTCCTGGAACCACCACTGGAAACCCCCATCATCTCTGGGGTGATCTCTAGT
>CBDTZI010000446.1:0-3017 GCA_965364865.1 uncultured bacterium
CGAAGAGCACATGCAAAATATATCCGAGCAACGCAACCAGATGTTTCGGCGCATGGATACCGAAACGATCGACGTTCGTACGGATCAGCCGTATGTAGACCCGTTGGTTCGATTTTTTAGAAAACGCGAAAAAAAACGATAATCCTTGCAATAAACAAACCATGATGGAAAACCGTGGCCAGGAGATTTTCAATCGTATTGTTGTTCGATGGGCGACCATCCCGATAGTCATGCTGTGTCTATCCGCATCCAGTTGTTCGCAAAAACAAGAATCGAAAAGCAAAGATAGCCCACCAACTCCCATCACACGAACCGCCTCAGACGGACCCGTTACGTTAACCTTTTCAGTTTCCCCAGAGCAACTCACTCGCGGCCAACGTGCATTGATCGAAATCGTGATTACGGCCAGGCATGGCGCAACGGTGGAGATGGATGATTATGCGTACGCGCTAAAAGAGGGAGACCACGCGTTTGAATATCATGTTGTTCATTCCAGTAAAAAAGAAGCGGTTCCGGTTGAAGACGATACGCTGCGGTGGACCTATCGGTATGAGCTGGATTTCTTTTTGTCCGGCACCTACGAGCTGCCCGCCCCATTCGTCGCTTATTACGAGCAACAGAACGCCAGCGTAACGGATCTCAGCGATACACCCGACAATTTATCCGAACTTACGACCGAAACGATTACGATTGTTGTCAACGAGTTAGCTGAAGCAACACTCACTGAACAGGAATTAGCTGACATTAAAACGCTGGACCCGATCGAACTGATCAAACCCTGGAGCCGCTGGTGGTGGTTCGCTCCGATCGCCGCAACCATTCTAATCGTCTTTGGGGTGATGTGGCTGCGAAAAATTCGCAAACAACAACTTGAAAGATTAGCCGCACCCCTCCCTGCGGACATCTGGGCCTATCGCGAAATCGCCACTCTGGTCGCGGAAGATTTACTGACCAAGGGACGAATTCAGGAATTTTATTATCGCACAAGCGGCATCGTTCGCGGGTACATCGAAAGACGGTTTTTTGTACACGCGCCGGAAATGACTACCGAGGAGTTTCTCGAAACAGCCAAGACCGATCATCGCTTTGAAGAAAATCATACGCAGGAATTGACGCATTTCATGGACGCTTGTGACCTCGTAAAATATGCACGGCAAGTTCCCACGCAAAACGAAGCTGATCAGATATTGCACACAGCCAAGCGATTTATCGAAACAACCATACCCCGAGCCATGGAATTTGATCAGTCCGATACCATCGCACCAGTGGAACAGGAGCGTGTGGCATGATGGAATATCTGTCCGAACGCTTCGCGCCCGGCCCGATGTTTGGCTGGCTGAGTCTGATTTTTCTGTTGATGATTCCGTGGGTCTGGATTCGCAGTCGGCGTACTCGAACGTTACCTACACTCCGATTCAGCTCGATTGAGCCGATCAAATCGCTCAGACCATCCTTCGCATCACGAATGTGGTTTCTTCCACCACTGTTTAGAACGCTGACCATCATCGCCCTGCTGCTGGCGATGGCCCGTCCGCAAATGGGCGGTGAATATCGAGAGACGCGCGAAGGCATCGCCATACAGATGGTGATCGATGTTTCAGGTAGCATGGCTGAGGAAGATTTTTTGGTCGACGGCCGCGCAGTGCGCAGACTCGACGCCGTCAAAAAAGTCTTTAAGGAATTCGTGCTGGGCACGAACGAATTAAAAGGACGAGACAACGATCTGATTGGCATGACCGAATTCGCCATGTTCGCCGATACGTCCTGTCCGCTGACGCTCGATCACGGCAGCCTGATTGATTTGCTGGAAGAGACGGAAATTCCCGGCTGGGTAAATGGACGTCAGGTCCGCGAAAATCCCGAAGCGGGATATACCTCATTGGGCGAAGCGATCACACTTGCGATGGATGATCTACGCCGCGCGGGTGACCAGGCGATCGCCGGTGTACCCGGATCGGAATCGGCCAAGAGTCGGATCATGGTTTTGCTGACTGACGGAGCCAACAATCCCGCCCCTCTACAGGCTGCAAAAGCACCCGATCCGATCGAAGCCGCGAAGGTCGCCGCCACATTGGGGATCAAAATCTACACCATTGGGGCGATTGGGTCTGAACGACTCAGACGTCGCGGTATGGGATTATTTCGGCGACCCACTCGCCAGGTGGACGAATCGTCTCTCAAGGAAATCGCGGCAGCGACCGGCGGTAAATACTTCCGGGCTACCGATACCGACTCATTAATCACGGTCTACGATGAAATCGATCGCCTCGAACGACGTCGCACAGGCGAGCGGACTTTCCAGGACGACACCCAGGCAGCCGGTTTTGCCATGATGGTGGGCTTGGCGCTGTTGATGGCGGAGATGGTTTTGGTCAACACGAGGTATCGTAGAATTCCATGAGCCGACGAACACTTTATCCATTCTCGACGTGGTTGATATCGGTGATCCTGACGCCGCTGATTGCGATCGTGGTCGGTCTCATCGTCATCTCATCCGTCAACGCCGACGATCTTATTTTTGATAACGATCATTTGTGGTGGCTGATGGCTGCCATACCTTTGGCGGGCGGGTTTTATCTTTATGGCCTGGCTCAAAAACGAAAAGCGATTCATCGATTCGCTTCACTGCAAACGGCGCCACTGCTGGCGGGTGGATTAAGCCCGGTACGACAATCGTACCGCGCGGGATTGCTGGTCTTGGCCGTGTTGATGATGGTGGCCGCCATCATCGGACCCCGATGGGGTATTTATCTGGAAAAACAAAAAGTCTTCGGCGTGGACATCGTCGTGGCGTTGGATTTGTCACGATCCATGTTGGTCGAAGACGTCGCGCCCAATCGTTTGGAATACGCGAAACAACGCATCCGCGAGCAATTAACCGAACGAGCGGTCTTAGCCCGGTCCCATCGACTGGCGTTGATCGGTTTCGCCGGCGGAACGACACTCCGATTACCCTTAACCACCGATCATCTTGCGTTTCGATCTAAACTCGAATCGTTGTATGTCGGAGCAGTCCC
>CBDTZI010000447.1:0-3005 GCA_965364865.1 uncultured bacterium
TCTTGCCACCGCAGATACGCCCATCGGTGGAATATCATGCGTGAATCCCATGCCTAATTTTGTCATTCCTGAAGGGATCACAAACCCCCTTGGATTTGGCGGTACGGTGTTTGGCGTCGATCCGAGTCAGTATCTGGTTCAGATTGGTGGCGGTCAAAACACCATCAAAAATACAGTAGCCAATGCGGACTTTCCCATCGGGACGGTTCTGATGGGTGTTGCTCAACCTGCCGTTTGTGGCGAAGCGGTCCTGGTGACCGGTTCCCTGGTTGCGCCGCTGGTAGACGGTGCTTATAACCTGACGATTCCACTGAATTCTGTATTTGCCAATGTGATTCGCGAAGGTGAAGTTCTTGAAAACGTATTTCTGGCAACCGATGCCGCTGGTGTGGGAACGGTTTCCAATCTGATTATCAATGTGGGTGGTAGCGATGCTAATCTTATGGCCATGAATCCATTGGATGGCGAAACCTTGTGGCAGTCCGCAAATCAGGTTGTTGAACTGACATTTGATGCCGACCTTGCAATGCCTGGTGCGGGCGAAATCGAATTTCGTGAAATGCTCCCAGCCGGAGCATTTGGTGCGGATATTGCCGCTTCAATGATGATGGAAATCATCAACGACGGTGGAGCGAATCCTCGCATTCTGAAAATAACAGATACTACAGGTGCTTTGGTACATCGCAGTTGGTATTCGATTTCACCAAATGGTTGGAGTGGGGTTGCTGCTTTTGAAGCTCAGTATGAGGTTCAAATTGGCGACGCGCTCAATAACGGTCGTGTGCTGTTTGATGATTTAGGGCTTATTAATTCATCTATTCCGTGCTTTGCGAGTTGTGCCGAGCGTCACGATATCAACGGTGACACCCGTGTCTTGTTTGATGATCTGGGTGCGGCGAATGCAAGTATTCCATCGTTCCCTGTGGCTAAACCAACAGGTCACTAAGCTAATTCTTAGAATTTTTCAAGGCGTAGGTGGGTCGAATTGACCCCCTACGCCTTTTTTATTGTCATCGTGAGTCTGTTTGATTATACTCATACGGGTAGGAGCTGTTTTGAATTCCATGGACGCCGGATATTGCCATAACTCATGTTCAAACCTGAGGTACTGCGATGCAAAAGTGTGTACAATTTTCCATATTTCTGGTGAACAAACCGGGCGTGATGTCTCAATTGTTTAGCGAATTAGCCAAGGCGAAAGTGAATATCACCAGCTTGGCCATGATGGATTCCATGGAGCATGGCGTACTGAGGATGATTGTGGATGACCCGGACTCCACACGTCCCATCTTTCAACAGCTAAATACGCCGGTGAAGGAAACAGAAGTTCTGGGTATTACGATACCCAACCGACCTGGCGCGGTCGCTGATTTGTGTGAACGTCTGGCATCTTCCCACATCCACATCGGGTACATGTATTGCACTTCGGGTGCAAAGGGTGGCAAAACGATGGTGGTCATTAAAGTGCCCAACATCAAAAAAGCCATTAGTGTGATTGAGAACAACAAATCAACCCGTCGCGATATGAAAATAAAGCTGCGACGGCCCAAAACCACCAGGCGCTAGTCTTACTTGTTGTTGGGGAACGGGTGCCACGGTCAAGCTTGCTTGTCCGTGTTGAACCAAAGATCAACAGCATGGGCATACAAAATTTGCCCATGCCGCACTGCTTTGAAATCAAACCGGTACGAATCCTTCGTTGTACCAGCTCACCGATTAGCAGACGGTAGCCACCACTTCATCAAAGATTTTCAATCCCGTTTCGAGCTGCGCTTCGTTGATACATAACGGAGTGCAGAAGCGGATGCTCGTTTCGCCGCAACCCAGTAAAATCAAGCCGCGATCAAAGACACCCATCAGGATTTTTTCACGAATTTTGGCATCACCTTTGCCCGTACGAGGATTGATAATATCCACTGCACACATCATGCCCAGCCCGCGTGCATTGGAGACGACCTTGCGAGAATCGCAGATTTTATTCAGTTCGGTCATCAGTTTTTCGCCCAGCTTGGCGGCGGCATCCATCATGCCGTTTTCGATCAGGTCCAGCGTCGCAACCGCAGAAGCGCACGCTACCGGGTTCCCGCCGTAAGTGCTTCCGTGTGCTCCCGGAGGCCAATCCATGATATCGGCTTTGGCAATCAAAGCACCGATGGGCATGCCGCTACCCATTCCCTTGGCCATCAACACGATGTCAGGAACCACGTTGAAATGATCGCACGCAAACCACTTGCCCGTTCGACCCGCACCCGATTGGATCTCATCGCAAACCAACAGAATTTTATATTTATCGCATAGTTTTCGAAGTCGTGGTAAAAATTCAGGATCAGGGATGATGTAACCACCCTCACCTTGCAACGCTTCTACGAAAATCGCCGCAACTTCCTCCGGGGCGATCAGATATTTGAACAATTTTTCTTCGATATAATCAACATCACCATAAGGCGCGTGGTGAACCATGGGAATAAACGGACCGAAGTTTTCTTTCTGGCGAGCTTTGGAACAGGTTAATGAAAGCGCGCCCATCGTGCGGCCATGAAACGCCCCGTGAAAAGCGATGAGGCCCTTGCGTTTGGTATGGTGGCGAGCCAGCTGGATCGCACCCTCAACCGCCTCGGCTCCACTGTTGGTTAAGAACACACGCTTCGGATCGTCGCCCGGTGCAATTTCAGCCAACTTTTCTACCAGTTGCACCATGGACTCATAATAAAAATCGCTACCACAAATATGGACCAGCGAGTTGATCTGATCGATCATAGCCTTGGTCACTTTCGGATGGCAGTGACCGGTCGAACATACCGCGATCCCAGCTGCGAAATCTAAAAATCGATTGCCATCCACATCTTCCACGATGGAACCGGACGCGCGTTTGACGACCAGTGGATAATCCCGCGTATACGAAGTGGAGGTGATCTTTTCGTCTCGCTCTATGAACGCCTTGGCAATGGGGCCTGGCAAAGGGCCTTCAACGGCGGGAGCGGGGCCAATCCAGCTGTCACCCGAGC
>CBDTZI010000448.1:0-3001 GCA_965364865.1 uncultured bacterium
CCAACTTTTTCTGCTCCGGCGTCAACGGTGAATCCAAGACATTTTTTTTCTTTACAGATTGCTTCTGCAATAATTGATTCTTCACTTATAGTCCCCCGACTAAAAACTAGAATGTGATACCCCAAACACTGGGTGCCACTGGCGGCTTGTCCGCCAGTGTTCTACATACCCCTGATTACGATACCTAACTTATACCTAACTGAATGGGCATGTCAAGCCAATTGCAAAAAATAAATGGGTCAACAAAATGCACATGTGAATTTACCACTAACCCGCAAATACACCGCACAATCTAAGGCGGAAAGTGGTTCTGCGCTCATCGGAACGGTTTTGCGCTCGATAAATAGCACGAAAAATCCCTGCCGTCTGTCAGGGTATCCCAAGAACAGGCGTCAGGGTCGCATTTTGAATGTCTATCGAACGGCCATCGAGAGCGGTTCGACCCGCCCTCGAAATATATCAAATATCAATCAGGACCGTAGCTGATTCCAGTGGGTACGAAAAATGGAAAAGCTGGTGCGCTCTTTACGACGCCCAACGTTGTGGGTTTGCGCTCGCGAAAAACGTTTAGTCCCGGTAAATTACTGTTTGCACTAAAGCATCGCCTTGAGTTACCTCCGAATCCGGTAATCGTGCCACCAACAGATCTATGCACAACACGATTCAGATTTGTTGCACGCAGTGTGTACAGCTCCCCACCGCCCTCAGCAATGTATAGAAACACATCATCGCCACCGCCGACGTATCTAGATACACGGGGTGCGCCGAGAATTTCATTGACGTCGTAAGTTTGTCGCACGACCAGTTCTCGATCAGGCCCGACCACGTCGATTACAAACAGCATGCGGCGGTGGCTGTGGCCGAAATTGAAGTTTCGACCAAACAAGTAGAGCAAATTATCCTTACCGCCTACCGAGGTGACGACGATGTTGACGCCGGGGATTCGTGGAAAATACTCCTCTTCGAGCCCGCCATCCCGAAGCGAAAACCTTCTCAATAACCCCATGCTGGAAGTTGAATATTCCAAAAGTGCGCTTAACGACGCGTCGGCGGTCCACACATATTTCTTGCCTGCAGCGCACCCAACAGGGTTACCCAACGGTGTTGGAATTACGCGGCCAGTAACAAGTTGCAGGGTGTCGGGGTTTAATTCGACAAGCCATCCGTGTCGATTGATATCCGAGAACGATGCAAACATTGAGGTTGATCTTGGTTTCATGGCGTTGGGCTCGATGAGATAGGAGCCGTGTTTATAGAGGGCATGAACAGGAATGACCTGTCGTAGCGTGTAATCATCAATGGTAGCAGTCTCGATCGGGTGGCCCGTTTCTACATCACCATACAGCTCAAAATCCCCAGGCTTCGGTGGTGTACTTTGATAGCGAACGCGCCGCCATTTCATCAACCCTTGCACGCGGTCGATCGCCGTAATAACACCTGGAATTCGGGGAGTGATGATCATCCGATCCCCGTTGGTATAAAGAACGACGCGAGTCGTTCATTGATTACGGTGAGATCGACAACCGACCGTTCTTGCAAGTAAGATATTTTCGCATCGGGATCATACTCCGTTGAGAAACAATACTCCGAGTCACCACCGAACCCCGTTGGGATTCGTGATTGTGTTTTAATCTTTACAACAATTTTGCGGGTGTTGGCATCAATTTTGTAGTATGTTCCATCTAGCGTTGAAACATAGATGAAGTTCTGATCGCCTCCGCCGCCCGTGATCGGGTTCAAGATATTCACCACAAAACCATCAATTTCGCGTAGGGCAATTTCCTCACGCATGGTGAGTATTCGGGCTGAACCAACGGCGTCAATAATGTAAACAACGTATTGTGTGTTAATCCCGAAAAGATAGATGAGATCATCGCCGCCGCCAACCGCCAAAGGAATGGCATTTATACCCGGAATCAGAGTGGTTAATTCCCCGATGTGTCCCAACGCAAAAGCACGAGTAAGATTCATGTCCTCGGTTCGATATTCATACATTTCTGATTGTATACCATCGGTGTGGTAAAAATAATTTCTGCCCGCCGCGATACCGACCGGCAACCACCCTGGTGTAGGGATCATGCGATCGGTTTTGATGGCCAGCGTATCCGGATCGAGTTCCGCGATGTAACCGCTATGTGTCGGTATCGGTGCGGAGTCGCCTACGCCAAATTCGCGTGAATCTTGTAAGCACACATATAGCCCGCCCGCCTTGATCTTGGGCGTCTCAATTAAATAAACGCCGCGACGATACTGTGCGTAGATGAGTTCACCCACGAGATTTTTGTAGTCTAAGATGGTAGTGGTTTCGATTGGGTATCCCGTGTCGACCTTGCCCACGAGCTCATAGTCTTCCGCGACCGGCGGATGCGTTTTATACCGCACGCGTTGCCAGGTCATCGTTCCGGTGTCTTCGTTAACAGCCAACAGCACACCGGTGATTCGGTGCGTTGGAACAAGCGGCGCCGAGCTCGCACTCGACGTTGGCTTCTCTTGTGCCATGCTGTTTGCTATTTGCTGTTGACGATCTTCGGGCAAAACTATCCTCTTCTCGCAATGGCGGTTTCTATTTTTGTAACCGCGATGGTGGTTGACCTGGCGGTTTTGGGTTTTGTGATGTTGGTGTTTTTTTCAGCGACGCCGCCGCTGTTTCGTGCACGCACCGCGAAGACGTGGCTGCTTGCGTCTGCGTAAGCGGGCGTGGTAAAGATGAACCGGCCTTTAGTTGTGGTAAATGGCATCGCGGTCAGGCTCGTAATGGAGTCTACCAGCGGCGTGTTGTAATCCACACTCGCCGCGTCGATCCCTTCAAAAACCTGAAAGTCCGCTGGCCATTCTCCCTGGCCATAAGGTATATATTCAAAGCACACGCGATACTTTCCAGCGGCGATCGGCAGCGTAATGATATTCACCGCCCACATCGGAAGTGCCGGTGTAATCTGATCGCCGAGATTATCGAAGTCTACTCGAACCGGTTGCGACCAGCTTGAGACAAAGCCGTTGC
>CBDTZI010000449.1:0-2996 GCA_965364865.1 uncultured bacterium
TGGTGTTGGCAGTGTCTGCCTGGGCGATGCGAATGGCGATGGCGTGGATGATTTGTGCGTGCCTGCCGTTTCAACCTGGGGTATGGTCATTCTCCTGCTGTTACTATTAACCGGGTTAACCCTCCGGTTCGATCGATCGCGAACCGGTGTAGAACTGCGATAGTCGTTTGCGGATCTATATTATCAGATAAACCTATTGATTTTTGGGTGTCTGTGCGCATGATCACAAGTAGGTGATTGAATATGCGCAAAGAATCCAAACGTCAGAAGCCCACCACATTACAGCGTTTGCGTCATATCCTGACTCAGCCTGTGTTTCGATCAGCCGTGATTTTTCTGGTGTTGATGGGCGCGTTTTACGCATTTATTCATTCCCCTAACAGCGACAGTAATTTCTTCCACCCACAATTAAGAATGATCGCCTCGACCACGGGAAGTATTTTAAGGCTCGCCGGTTTCGACGCCGAAGTTTCCGATACGAGAATCATCACCAAAGATATTACGGTGAAAATTGTTCGAGGCTGTGATGCCATCGAGCCGATGGCGGCGTTTGTAGCCGCGGTCATCGCCTCACCCGTTTCGATCTGGCCAAAATTGATCGGGAGCATCATCGGTACGTTGAGCCTGTTTGTGATCAACTTCATTCGCATTATCAGCTTGTTTTTGGTGGGGATGTATTATCCCGATGTCTTTACGTTGATGCACGAAAGTATATGGCAGGCCGCGTTTATTTTATTGGCGATAGTGTTCTGGGTGTTATGGGTCCAGTGGGCGACTCGAAAACCACGCGGGCAGAGCAACCATGCGACAAGCTAAAATCCCAATCTTTTTTTTCGTGAAATCCATTCTACTCTTCGGCTTGCTGATGGGGGCGTGGATGTGGATCGACAACGGATACGCCCGGTGTTTTCGTATGGTGGGCAATTCAGTGGTTGGATTGGGTTCCGGTGGAAGCATCTGGTACGCGGCCACTACGGAAGACCATAAACCCCACGACCTGCAGCTCGTGTTACGTAACGCGGAAAATCATCAACAGCGCGGCGTGTACATGAGCAGTCGACGTCTGGGTTATATGCCCACCGTTTTTTTGCTTGCGCTGGTGTTGGCCTATCCCATGAAACGTGCTCGATTATTAAGAGCGTTATTGTGGAGTGTCGCCTGGATACATGTCTGGATTGTTCTGGTGCTGGTGTTATACCCTTTTGCGTATGGTGATCTCCAAGCCGCTTTGACGGATGAATCTCCGTCCGCGGGACTGGGTGCGCTTCAATATGTATTGGAGTGGGTACTGTCGGGTTCCTCAGCCGGTTGGTTGCTAGTGCCGCTCCTTATCTGGACGTTGACTTGTTTTCGTAAATCAGATTGGACCCAATTTATCGAAATGGTTCAGCCCGACCCTCCATCCGCCAAATCCTGATCAACATTCATCGACGTTTCTCACAACCGATGTTATCGGCTACCCCTGATTTTTCAGGTCACGGGTGTTCCCTTGCAAAATAGCCAACCCGCTAGATATTCGATCGATTGGTGGTGATTCGGTGGTTCCTGTGATAGGATGGTTGTTTCGCCTTATTTGGCGGGCTATCGTTGGTCGTAAGGGTGCAGGTCAAACGAAATGATTGGGTGAGCTGGTCGTGAGTAAAAAAAGTAAATCATCAAAGCAGGGTTCGGGCGATGGCAACGCTTCGTCATCCAATCCACCGAATCGACCGGGCATCCGTACCCAGACCTGGTATGAGACCCACGGCCGTGACCTGCGATTTTTAATGCTTTTTGCCGCTTTCATGTGCGTGTATTACATTATCACTACGACGCAGGTTATGGAAAAACAATTTTTTCCCTGGTACCTGAACCAGACTACCAACGTATCCGGTCAAATTCTGCGATTAACGGGTTTTGACATTCACATCGATGGAAATTCAATCGACGACGTGGGGAATCGTGGTTCGATTACGGTTCAGAAGGGTTGCGATGCGATCGCACCGACGGCGTTGTTTGTTTCCGCGGTAATCGCTTCGCCGGTTCCGTGGATGTCAAAGTTCCCGGCGATGTTCGGGGGTATGTTTATCTTAATGGTGGTAAACGTGATCCGTATTGTCACGCTCTATATCACGCGCGTCTACTGGACAAAGATGTTCGACGTCATGCACCTCGACGTGTGGCAGGCGGCGTTTATTTTTCTGGCGATTCTGCTGTGGGCATTCTGGGCTGCGTGGTCAATCAAACGAATAAAGAGTCAACGCGATGTTTCAACCTAAAGATGTTGTGCGTTTTGCCATCATTGTCGTCGTGGCCTACACGGGTCTGACCTTGTCCTGGTCAACGCTGGATAGAGCCTACGCCTCCTGGTTTCGATCTACGGGCAACATCGTTTTTTCGCAGTTCTGGTTGTGGTCTGAGGCCAAGGTCCAATTTGTGGATTTGCACGCCGACGATATGCGGGCCCAGGTCAACGCAAAGCTGCCCGGCTCGCTACCCACAAATTTTAAACTACCGAAGCACGATGGTGTTCAAGACACCCTGTTAATGCTGCGAAATAAGAACACGCCCGCCGATGTCGGATTTTTAAGAACCTCAAGTCGTATTCTGGGTTATACACCGCTTGCGATTTTGATTGCGCTGGTGTTAGCTACCCCAACGAAGTGGATCAGAAAGTTGTGGATGATGTTATGGGGGATGTTGTTGGTACACCTATTTATCGCGGTACGAATCTCCGTGATTTTACTGCAAGACGGATACGCTGCGGATAAAGCCTACGCACTTTTTCATCCGGGACCGTTTATGCAGGATGTTTTTGATCGCGGCAAGACCATTCTCGCGGACAACCCCACTTTTTCCTACCTCGCTTCTGTGTTTCTGTGGCTGATGGTATGGATCGGACTGGAAATCTGGTCGTCCATGGGGAAGAAGAAAACCAGAGAATAAGTTCAGAGCCCTGAGCGCCAGTGATGGGTGTTGGTAACCACAATTTACCTACAAAATTGATCACTCTACAT
>CBDTZI010000450.1:0-2987 GCA_965364865.1 uncultured bacterium
GCGCAAGCTGAAGTCGAAGTTACGCCGCCCATAAAGGACGGCGCAACACGATTATGTGGGCATGTTCGTTGTTGGGTGCCACTGGCGGCTTGCCCGCCAGTGTTATGCCGGGTTCTAATGTTTCCGAATCCCGACCGCGGGGGAGGGGCCAAATATAAATATATTGTCAGCCGCTTCCTGACGGGCGCGGTTCTGAAAAATCATGGCCTACATCGAACTCATATCACTAGACCAATGCAACAAAGGAACGGGTACGTTCGTCGAGCACGAAGGGCGGGAGCTAGCTGTTTTTCTACTGGCTGATCCAGATCGCGTCGTGGTCACCGACAACGCCTGCCCGCACGCCAGCGGAAACCTCTCCGGCGGTGAGATCGAAGGGAACGTCGTAAGCTGTCCCTGGCATCAGTGGAAATTCGATCTGGATCGGGGGGTATGCACCCACTCGGACAAAGCCCGGATCGATCGATTTTCGACCGAAATACGCGACGGCGTGGTCTGGGTAGACCTGAAACGAAAGCTTCATTAGGCCGCTGAACCGTCCGTCCCTCACCCTCCGACAAATCGGAGAATGGGGCACCTGTGGTCTGGGTAGACCTGAAACGTAAACTTCGTTGACGAGCAATGCTAATCGTGCTGCAATGGGAAATCATGCTATAATGCAGTGAACCTTACGGGCCCGTAGCTCAGTTGGTTAGAGCCGGCGACTCATAATCGCTTTGTCGGGGGTTCGAGTCCCTCCGGGCCCATTGATCTCGAATTTTTTGCAGCGGATCACACATCCAGAGAAATAGATCGAACACGTCGCTTTTTTCTCTTGGGATCGCAGTTTATCCACCTGATAAGGACCACTCCACGTTCAGAGATCAATAAAAAGTTCCGATAATCCCCCTATGAACGAACTTTTCGTTCCTGCGGGAGAGGTGCATGAAAAAATGCTCTCGCGTGGGTATGGCGTAGATGAATTTGAATGGTTCAATCGAATTGCAGTTGGTGGCGTGTTTACGGAACAAACAGTTCCGCCATCATCACCCAGTTCGCGACGCCTGGATAGAGGATGTAGGTTTCGTCTGGATGTTGCTCTGACAACGACGAAATATCGCCCGGTTTATAACATTGTTTTTTCTTGATCAGAGAATAATGCACAAACCCATCGGGTTGAACGTAAAGAATTTCATGCAGACGGCTTTCCGTGGTGATGTCGACCATGGATTGGCGTCTTTTAAGATTCGACTTGTCGCTCAGGCCGTGATGCCAGGCGTGATAGGCGCCAATAAAAATAGAATTAGGAACAGCCTTACTGATGACACTGGTCAATTGAGCGGTTTGCAACTGACGGTTGGAAAACTTGGAGGTGTTGTTTAACACAGCTGGCCACCACCACCAGAACTGTATACCGGATTCTTTTAACGGAGCCATCGCGAGGCGAAGTTGATCAAAATCGATTTTAGATTTTCCCTGATGAAACGGCTTTAAGGCTGTTTCGTTTTCCAGGACAACGATGTTCGTACCGGTGATTTGTACGATACGCCGGGCTTGATCAACAATGTCTTTCCAGGTGTGGGCATGAGCGAAATCGTATCGCCGCTTGTCTGAGGATGATGCACCGGGAAGGATATATGTTTTCAGGCCACCGATGATTTGAAGGTGTCGAGGTTTATTTTTCATCAGGTCGGGATAAAGAGATTCCACCTTGCCTGGTCTTGTGGTCACGATGACTTTGTCGCAAACCTGGCCCCAGAGTTTCAGGCCGCGAAGGTTGTGGTCACGCAGTGTGTCTTCGCCTTGACGGCGATCGAGGTCGGGATTGACTTTGGAAAGTTTCATCTTGGGATTGTTGATCTCCACCCAGGGAATAAATGACGGGCTGATCGCGATTTGATCCGCCCGGGCCGATTTGGGAGTAGAGAGTTGACGGCTATCACACGCGATGGCCGTCATACACAACATGGCACAAAGAATCATTCTTTGAGGATTGGACAGGATCAATTTTTTTCGCGGTATATGTAACATAAGAAAAAATTTCACTCGTGTTGGATTTTTTGAAACACACTAATGCATCACACAATCGTAAAATACGCGTTTATTGTATGCACGCGATCGCATCAGGGAAAACCGGCGAATCGCACACTATTGTAATAACGTCAGGTATGCACGGACGGTTTAATGATGAATACGATCACCCTCCAACCCGAATCCAGCCAATCCAGAGAAATGTGGATTTTCTGGTTGTTGCTCGTACCCGCGGGCCTGGTGGCGGTGATGCTGTATGCCGTCGGATTGAAGGAAGTTGCGCTGGGGATCGTTGCGGCTTCGTTTATTGCGAGCTCGGTCATGGCGCCGGAAATCGGCTTTTATGGCTATTTTGCCTGGCAGTCGCTGGACCCCATGATGATCGTCGAGGAAACGACCATTCTGACACCCGGAAAAGTACTTGGGTTATTTCTGATTGCGAATTACATGATCGGGATCTGGCGAAACCGTACTCCCATGCAGATCAGTCGGCGATATGTGATGACCATGATGGCGTTTGGACTCTACGGAATTTTCCTGATCCCGGTTGCGGTCAATCCGATGTTGGCTTTTCGTAACGCCGCACAAATTTTAATCCAGGTGGCTTTAATTGTGGTCGCGATTCACACCTTGAAAACGCGTGAAACCATCGGGCGAGCGGCGCTGTTTCTGGTCATCGGTGGCGTGATTGCTTCGCTTTTCATGTTGGAAAGTGGTGGATTGCTCGGCGGTTTTCGACGGGGCACACTCAGCCGCTATGCCAACCCCAACACCACCGCCCTGGGATTGTCACTGGCGGTGATGTGTATACCCGTAGCCTGGAGTTGTTTGAAAAGTCGATGGTATATTCCGTTTTATTTTATGGCGGCTCCCATCATCATCGCAGCCACCATGCAAACAGGATCACGCTCGGCGCTGGCTGCGATTTTACTGGCTTCTGCCATGGGAGGGTTTTTTGCGAGCAAAGCCAGCATAGT
>CBDTZI010000451.1:0-2975 GCA_965364865.1 uncultured bacterium
ATCACCCGTGACCAACAGCAGATCATACTTCAACTCACTCAGATGATCGTAAGCGTTTTGAATGACGCGATTCCAACGGCGGTAATGAAAGTCGGAGATGTGCGCGATGCGCAGCCCCTCCAGCGCCGCGGGCAATCCGCCAAGCTCGACTGTAACCTCTTTGATCAACACCGATGATGAAGGCACTTAATTCGTTTGATTGAAAATTCTGTCACTCAACCTGGTAAAACTATTCGTGATCCGCATACAAAGTGGTGGAGAGATAACGGTCACCACCGCTGGGCAGAATGGCGATGATGATCTTGCCTTTGTTTTCGGGTTTATGGGCAATGCGGTCCGCGATACACAGGGCCGCTCCCGATGAAATTCCGCAGAAGAGTCCTTCGTGCTTAGCCGCTTTTCGTGCCCAGGCAAAGGCTTCTTCGTTGGTGACGAGCTCAACGTCGTCGATAATATCCACATTCAAAATCCCCGGAATAAAACCAGCGCCGATTCCCTGAATCATATGCTTCCCGGGTTGCAGTGTTTCACCGGCTCGTTGTTGTTTGATCACCGGCGAGCTTTCCGGTTCGATGGCGATGCACCGGAAAGAGGACTTGCGCGATTTGATGGCTTCACCAACACCGGTAATCGTTCCGCCGGTTCCAATGCCCGAGACTAAGATGTCAGCTTTGCCATCGGTGTCGTTCCAGATTTCCTCTGCGGTCGTCTGGCGATGGACCTCCGGATTGGCGGGATTGTTAAACTGTTGGGGCATAAACGCGTTGGCTGATTCGTTCGCGATCTTTTCCGCTGCGCTGATGGCACCTTTCATGCCTTCCGCCGCGGGAGTCAACACCAGATTGGAACCCAGTGCTTTAAGGATGGATCGTCTTTCAATGGACATGCTTTCCGGCATGGTCAGGGTAAGTTTGTATCCCTTGGATGCACAGACAAAAGCCAGTGCGATGCCGGTGTTGCCCGAAGTGGGTTCCACAATCAGGGTGTCGGGCGTAATTTTTCCTTCCTTTTCGGCGGCTTCAATCATTGCGCGGCCGATACGATCTTTCACGCTCGATAGAGGATTACTGAATTCGCATTTACCGTATACGGTGGCTGGGGCATCGACGATTCTTTTAATTTTCACCAGCGGGGTATGCCCGATCGCACCCACTACGCTATCAAACATTTGGCCCATAATTTTTCTCCAGATAAGAGTAAATATAATCGTTTTAGTAGCAGGATAGGATAAGGATGGTGGCAATTCATGTCAATTGAGTTTGGGTAACCACGGGCGAGCTGCAAACGAGTTTTTCGTTAATAAACAGACTGTTTTCTACTGGCAATCGCCAGCAGGACAATGTGGGGGGGGCGTTTGTGTGCAAGGAAATGATGACGTATGAATGATCAATCCAGGCGAGTTCTCGATCAAGGGAGGATGGCTGTGTCGAACCGTCAGGGTGCGAGTGGTAGAATCCGACAATCTGTTCGGCATGTTTTGGGTTTTGGCGCGTAGTTTTTACGGTCTGAATCAACGTTTGCCAGTCGATCTGGTAATTTTTCTCGCGTTGTTCGGGTGCGATATTTTTGGCTTCGATGATCTGATGGATATGGGTCTCGTTTTCGCGACGCAACCCCAAGAGGATGCCGCAACACTCAATCGGATGATCGCGTAGCGCATGGTCGATCATAATCTGTTGTGTTTGATTGGTGATGTGCAGGGTCATTGTGTTTAACCAATTTGTGATACGCCCCAATTTGTAATGCGTTGTCGTTTAATCTGCCGCTAAAATTTTATGCCCCAAAATATTTGGCGTAGAGCGATTTGGCTTTTTCGCCATCGTCAATACCCTGGATGATTGCCCGCCCATCCGGAAACAGCGTGAGTTCATATCCGTCGATGTTCGCTTTGAGCATGAAGGGGTTTTGTTTTATCGGTTTGGATGCGACCGGTTCCAGTTTCTTTGCGATCATCGAAAAATCGATGGATGTGGTACCGGGATTGGTAATCTGTACCGCGTTTCGTCCGCATAGTGTCACCGCGGAGCTGGAAAATTTTCCGGATAAGTATTCGTAATCGCCTCTGTTGCAGCAGGGACAGTTCCCACTCTTGAATGAAGATTGTACTTTCATGTTGACAAACCGCCCGCTCCATACGTCGAGATGAACGAGGTGGCGGTTGATTTCCTCTTTTTTCCCCATCAGTAATTTCATGGCTTCGATCGCTTGTAAACTCGCGACCAGATTGACCGTCGAACCGAGCACGCCGGCGGTGTCACAGGTGGGATTCATTTCCGGTGGCGGTGCGTCCTCGAACACGCACCGCAAACAGGGAGTATCATGAGGTACGATCGTCATGCACAACCCGGTCGCGCCGATGACCGCTCCGTACACCCACGGTATAGAATTTTTGACGGCGTAATCGTTGATTAAAAAACGCGTTTCAAAATTGTCCGTGCCGTCAAGAATCAGGTCCATCCCCTCACACAATCGCTCGATGTTGTCGGGATTGACGTCGGTGACCTCAGCTTCGATGGTCACATCGGGGTTGATGCGTCTGAGTTTGCGGGTGGCTGCCTGTGCTTTGGGTAGATTGGCTGCGATGTCATCCTCGTCGAAAAGAATCTGACGTTGCAAATTGTTACGTTCGATGAAATCGCGATCGCAGATACGCAGAAACCCTACGCCCGCTCTCACCAGTGTATTCGCTAACACCGTTCCCAGTGCTCCACTGCCAATCAAAACAACTTTGGAAGCACCGAGTTTGCGTTGACCCTCCACGCCGATTTTTTCGTATAGAATTTGCCTTGAATAACGAGCGAGTTCGGGATCCAGCGCTTGTTTATCGTTGTTTGATTCTTGTGTCATGAGTTTGCAGTTTGAAACGTCTGTTATTCCTGAGGCGGATCTTTTTTATTCGCAAACGATGCCAGAAATCCGCCTGCGGGTTCTGTATCTACTGGCGGTTGTTCATCTTTGGTGGGTTGTTCCATTTC
>CBDTZI010000452.1:0-2975 GCA_965364865.1 uncultured bacterium
GCCGGTGGATATTGATTCGGTTTGCCCGCTTCGATGTTGATGGTGAGTGTCGTGTTATCTTTGGGGCAGTGAATTGACATCAGCAGCAAATCATACGCCCGCCAGTCCCGCACCATATACCACTGCGATGCCCGGTCGTTGTTCATCACAACCGTATCGCCCTCGGCGTGAGTGGTGAATCGTGCACAGGCGTGTCCGGTGTTTCGTTTACCCTTGCGTGGATCGTGCGTGAGCGACGCCCGGCCCGACGTGCTGATGAGTTGGAACAGCTCCATGTGTTTGGGGTCTTCAAAATCGGCGATGACAATAAATCGACCCTCTTGAAGTTGGGGATAGGTCTGGATGAGTCGATCCATTTTGGAGGCGGGGGTTTTGCTCGTTCCGCCGCTTTGACAGCCGGTTGTAATGAGTAGGCTAATGAAGCCGCATGTCATTGCAAAGAATTTGCGTGGGGTAGTATTGATTTTGGTTAAGGCCTTCATGGAATACAGAATAGTCGATTATTCTGCACGATTCAATCTATTTCGAAGGCCAATTCAGCACCGCCAATATGTCGACTAATTCAGCTCCGCCTATACGTTGATCAATTTAACTTCGACAATACGTTGACAAATCAGCTCCGCAGGAGCGGCAGGCCGTTGTAGCCCACGGCGCAAGTCGTGGGTTTATGAGAGACCCACCACCCGGGAAGTCCCATCAGGGACGACACATCGGTTGCATGGAGATCAGTTCCGGATTTATAGTTCCGCCCCTGAAGGGGCTTGTGTAAATCGTGAGCCATCCCATTCGCACGGCTTGCGCCGTGGGCTAAAATATCTTTCGCTCCTGCGGAGCTGATGGATCACGAATAGATAAGCTTCGCTTCTTAGTGGCCAATATTTAATTTGCTCGCTAACAATATGATCGTGTAATATATTCTACATGGTAAGTAGTTGAGTACAAGAGAACCAACATGGCTGTCGAGTGTCCACAATGTAAAGAACCGATCCCGTGGAAAACGCGGTCAGTCAAACCAAATCAAGGTATTTGGGTTTGTAAGAATTGCAAAGCGAAATTGAAACCTAGTGTTCTATATCGTATGTTATTATATTTCACCTCTTTTGCATTGATTTTTTTCTTAGCTATTAGGATGGTGGGTGGCGCACTTCCTATTGCGATTCTTGTTGCGGTAATAATTTCAAACCAATTGGTTTTCTATATAACCGTTACGTTCATACATGATAAGTACATCATCGTAGAATGCGGCCAAGGCTATTGTCATCATTGCAGTTACAATCTCACGGGCATCGATAGTGAGCGATGCCCGGAGTGTGGCCAGCGAATCGAAAAACTCGGTACGCGTCTATAATTCGGCTGGGAGAATTATCACTGTAGTTGGCAATTAAGGAATATCATCATGAAGCCCAACATTACTCGCAGCGGTCGAATCGCACGGACGATCACGGGTACGTTCTGTATCCTGTTCGGAGTCGGTGTGTGGTATTTTTCCTTGCCCGATTCGTTGGTGTACCGATGGATTATCGGCGTGGGTGCCATCGCGGCGGGGGTGTTTCAGTGGTTTGAAGCCAGAAAAAGCTGGTGCGTAATGCGTGCTTGCGGTTTCAAAACGCCCATGTAGCGTCTCAAAGGGATGTATTATCGGCGTTTGATGTTTGGGTGTTTCTGCGATATCATATAGTTAGAGTAATGGGGTTTCAGATTTGTTAAGGATAAAATGATGGCTACTGCCAAAATTATACCGATCGGCATGGGGGAGATCGAACTTATATCGGAGCTGTACAACGATATTTTTTCGCCCGCGCAGGATATCGAATTCTTGCAACGACGATTTGAAGGCAAGCACAACGTCTGCATGATCGTAGCTATGCTGGACGATCGCCACATCGGCTTCGCTACCGGTTTTGAGATCATGCCTACCACGTTTTTCTGCTGGTTGATCGGAGTGCATCCCGATTTTCATCGTGATGGAATTGCGACTCAGTTGGTTCATGGTTTACATGCATGGGCCAAGGATGAAAACTATCAGATGATCCGTTTCGAGTGTCAGAATCAGCATCGACCCATGTTGCACCTGGCGATCAGCGAAGGGTATGACCTGGTGGGGATGCGCTGGGACACAGCCACCGCTAACAACGTAGCCATCTTTGAAAAAGACCTGCGCTAATCCGAACCGCGACCGTGAGGGAGTGGCCAAGATGATAAGTATGTAGGGTCAGCTGTGCGGACCATCAAAAAATCAAAACAAACAATCAGAGCCCTGAGCGCAAGCGACGGGTGCAAGCTTATTACAACTGATACAACTTGTAATTTACATATCAACACCCCGCGCTCGCGCTTGGGGCTCGGATTTAGTTAAGCAGATTCGGGTGGCATGGGTAAACTTGTTTACCCGTGAGTTTGCATTTGAAATATCCATTATTTTCCGAACCGCGACCGTGAGGGAGTGGCCAATTAAAGAGTAATACAGAGACGCTCGGAATGAGGAAGCGGCCAATTGATCGGTGATGCGTTCCGTACTGAATTTAAGACTATCTCGCACCCAATCGTTACCAAATACGCACATCACCGCCAAAAATCTTAAAGATTAAAACAATATCCAAAATCACGTTCACGACGACGGACATGTAACCCGGCATAGCAAAAAACCCGGCGATATAAGGCGTGGAGATAAATATAGTTGTAAAGATCAACGCCCCCTTCAAATCGATTTCATGCATCCTTAATCCGACGATGATCAAGATGATAAATGCGACATACGGGATCATGGTGTTAGCTCTCAATCCCATACACACTCGAAAATTTTTCGGTCACGTATCGCATGAACGGTTCGATCGATAACGGCTTGCCCGTCACCTTTTCCACCAGTTCACCCGCACGATATCGTTGTCCGTGTAAGTGAATGTTTTCTCGCAACCAGTTCAACAATGGTCGATGATCATTCGCCCCTATTCGCTCCTGTAAATCGGGAATATCCT
>CBDTZI010000453.1:0-2970 GCA_965364865.1 uncultured bacterium
GGTATGGCATTAATCTTACTCGTCGTGCCGCTGATGATCAGCCAGGTGAGCCGTTTTCAAAACAACTTCGATAAACTGCGGCATGACATGGCCTATTCTTTTCATGCTGAAAGCGAAGAAGCTGAGACCTCTCATACAACCAAATCGCAAAAGAAAATCATTGGCAAGGAATTTGTAGCCGTTTCCGAATGGGGATGGCGTGAGCTTAAAGCTGGCTGGGCAGAGTATCGCGAAAACGCGGGTCGCATCAGTCGAAAAGTACGATTTCGCATTTTGAAGGAGGCGACCGAAGGAACGTATATCGGTGATCTGCTGGAAGACACGATCCGCTATACGCAGTCCGACGCATTCAAATCCCTGCTGGTCGATACCGCGAAAAAACTGGCGGTGGGCGGTCTTACGGTGGTGGCGTTTTCGGTGAATCTACTATTGGGTTTAACCGGCCTCATCATCGGGCTATTGTATCTTGTGTTTCTGTTGTTGGACTATCCGCATTACGCAAAAACATGGAAGTCTTTTTTACCCCCCGCCTATCGCGATTCGATTGTTGACTTTCTTGAACAATTCAATATCACCCTGCGTCAATACTTGCGTGGCCAATCGGTGGTTGCGCTGTTGGTGGGCACACTGTTTGCAATCGGCTTCACCATCATCGGATTGCCCATGGCCGTTCCGTTTGGATTATTTGTGGGACTCTTAAACATGGTTCCCTATCTGCAATTGGTCGGGTTGGTACCGGCGATGTTGCTGGCGGCGTTACGCGCCGTTGAGGGTGATTCCAGTTTCGCAGCTGCGGTATTGCTTACGTTGCTTATTTTTGCACTAGTACAATTCATTCAAGACGCCATCATCACACCGCGTGTTATGGGCCAGGCTACGGGGTTGCGCCCGGTGGCGATACTGTTGGGTGTTTGTATCTGGAGTAAACTGCTTGGATTATTAGGATTACTATTGGCTATACCGCTTACTTGCCTTGGCATCGCCTATTACCGACGTTATATTTTACATCATGGTTCCAAAGAATTAATCGCCGGAAAATCCGGAGAATAATTTTCTTGACGAACCTGTTTTCAAAATATAATGCGGCCAATGAAGGAGATGTCATGAGTGTGAACACACAAACCACCGGTATTTGGGTCACGGATCCTGCAGCTTATCAACAGAAACTTCTCGATCTGGTTGGCGATCGCGATCCGATCAATGTTATGTCTGAAACCGCGGATATACTTTCTCAGATCGTAGAGAAACATTCGACAGAAACGATGCAGGCCCGACCTTTCGAAAACAAATGGACCCCAAACGAAATCATCGGACATCTGATCGACTCGGAATGGAATTACGGATATCGAATGCGTCTGATCCTGGCTGAAGATCAACCGGCAATATGGGGAGGGGATCAGGATTTAGCGGTAGCAGCTCAACGTTATAACGAACGTGATCCGAAGGAATTGGTTCAGGAATTTCGCAACATGCGCAACATCAATTTGAAGCTATGGAAGCAAATGAAGCCGGACGATTTGAACAGATTTGGCAAGCACAGTGAACGCGGCGAAGAATCGCTGGAGATGATGATCAAAATGCTACCCGGCCACGACCTCACACACATTGATCAGATCACCCGGTATCTTGACGCGATCAAAAAATAGCTGATTTTCTCGTCTCCAGAAGGACTAAAAAGCGCGCTTGACAGTTTGCACATTCCGTAGTAATAATCATTTCAGCATTATTGTTATAGTATTGCCCAAAACAATAATTTGATATGGAAAAAACGACACAACTCATCAAAAACCGTGCCGCGGAGACCGTCGGAGCTCGTATCCGTCGTACGCGCAAATCTCTGGGCATGACCCAAACGGACCTGGCTTTAGCCGCTGGGGTGAATCAGGGTTATTTATCCGCCATTGAAAGGGGTAAAACGCACGCACGCAAACGTACGATAGACGTCCTGGCGATCGCGTTAAACGTGCCACAAGGTGTCATCATCGGCGGGGGCAAGGATCACGACACACCTCAGCCGCTGGAGACGACTGAACTGCCATTGTTTGGTTCGATTCCCGCAGGTCCACCGGCTGAATCGCAGGAACAACTCGAAATGTTTCCCGTTCTGCAACATCAATGGGCACCCGATTACTACTGTCTTCGCCTTACATTTGATAGCATGGAGCCAACGCTCAAGCCTGGTGATGTGGTTCTTGTTCAGTACCGGCCCGATGTAGAGGCAGAGCATGTGCAGGGTCGGATTTGTGCCTGCTTGGTGGACGGTCAACCTACACTTAAGCGGATTTCTGTGGAATGGCGTAACGGTGAGCGAATGATTATTTTGCGAGGGGATAATCCTCGTACATCCCCCCTGCTCATCGACGGAACCCATGATTTCAGTATACAGGGGATCGTGGTTCAAATCGTCTGCCGCGATCTGTAATTTCGCTTCAAATATCCTCTGATCGATTTCAAAACAGGCCAATCCCTACCATTTTACACCTTTCCATTCGTCCGTAAGTGCTTGTTGGATAAAGAGATGCAAAAAATCTGAATATTTATTGATTTTACTATTGACTAGCAATAACCAGCCTGTATAGTTCGGTTGTTGTTAGGGTGTCGCACACGGAGATCGGGGTGGTTTTCCGTGTACACAGCAGGCCTTGGGATATGGATATTCAGGGATTCGAAAGTTCGAGGGAATTCGGGGTATGGAACTTATAGAAGCCGGGGGATGGTGCAAGAAGGGTCGTACCGATGTGCCTAAATCGTCGGGAACACGCTGGGTCGATCTTCGATGCGAGCACGAAATGGCGGTCGGTACACCCTCTTCACGCACCGCGTCGATCGCACTGCAATATGGCATTGCCTTACACGGAAAAAAACAGATTGTGGTGGGCGATCTGCGAATCCCGATCGAACCGGGGAAAATCGTCGCAATCATAGGGCCCTCTGGCAGCGGTAAAACTTCGGCGTTACACGCCATCGAAT
>CBDTZI010000454.1:0-2923 GCA_965364865.1 uncultured bacterium
GTGTCTGATCATGATGGCTCCACGGAGATTAACCTGACCGCCAGTCCGGAATGCAACTCATTACTGGGCTTTGAACAAGGTAACCCCTGTTCCAAATGGACGTGGATCGTCGATCAGGAAACGGTTGAAACCTGTACGCTGGATCGATGGTGCGAAGATAACAACATCGACACAAAAAGCGTGGACATCATCAAGCTGGACATTCAGGGTGCGGAACTCAAGGCGTTACACGGTGCAAAAAGAGTATTAAAAACCGCCAAGGCTGTGTACGCGGAAGTTTCATTCGTTCCGTTGTATAAAAATTCACCCCTGTTCGCGGATATCGAATCGTTCATGCAGGAGTGCGGCTTCACCCGCGCGGCCATCTACCCATCGGATCAGCCGCACAATTGGGGCGACGCACTTTATATAAAATCCTGAGGAGTTTGTACTGTTATGAGTCGAAGACCACTTCGCATCGCCACCACCGTCCAACTCGAAAATTCTGTTCGAGCCGCCGGGTATGAAACTTATCTACTGCCCGAACTTCCCGATCGAGATTTTAATCGAACGATACAGCAACGAATTCAAGACAGCGAGATTTACAAACCGTTTCTCGAAAAGCATGACATCGATGTCATATTAGATTTTAACACCGAAGCGTTAACACTCATGCTGTCTAAGTTAGAACCGAATACAGTAGCGTTGACCTCTGCCGAGCTGGGCATCCCATACGTCGCTCATTATATCGATCCGATTACCTCCACGATGGGAAAAGTTGACTGGGCGGATTATTGGAGCCTGTTGGAAAACAACACCTGGATCAAATGGATTTTTGAATTGGGCCACGGCGAGGAATTGATGAAGCTGGGCGTACCCAACGTCATGATTCAGCCGATGGCCGCCAGCGATATTGAATACGATACTTCACCCGCTCAGGTGAATGAGGACGGGCCTGTCATTGCGTTTATGGGCCATCCCGCATCTACCTGGTTCAAAGAGGGAACGCCGATCAGTTCCGATCAACTCTTCGCCGGACTCACCGCCGCGGCAGTCAACGCCGACATGCCCACGCTGCCGTATCATCAGATTTATTATGATCTATATCAGTTCGACACACCGCCACACCCCTCCGAGGATAAAACCACGCGTATCAAGAAAAGCTTCGACTATTTCAATCAGAAATTTATCTACAACGCCTACCTGGCGGTGAAGCAGCGTGACCGATTTGCCCGCTTCTTAAAAAACAAACTCGGCGATTCGTTTGAACTCGTCGGCGATCACTGGGAAGACGCCTACGATCTGAAACACACGCCGCGCGTCTGGGATATGAAAGTCCTGCACAACCAGATGCGGTGTGTGCCGATCTGTTTGAATCTGATGAAGGGTAATCTCGAAACCGGATTGAACATGCGCCATTTTGAAATTACCGCGCACGGCGGATTCATGCTGACCTATGACACGCCCGAGCTGCACAAACACTTCGAGGTGGGTGAAGAATGCGAATCCTTTAGACATGAACAGGAGCTACTGGAAAAAATCGGCTTCTACATGAACAATCCCAAACGGCGGCAGGAAATAGCCTTGGCCGGTCAACAACGAACATTAAAAAACCATCTTTATAGCCATCGCATTACCACCATGGTCGACCTGCTCACCCAAAGCGGCGTGCTGCCGAGAAAGACAGCCATCGCCGAGGATCCGAAATCGATCCCGAAAATTCAGGTGGAACCCAAACGCACACAACTGCAACCGGCGATCAAGATTCAAACCGAAAGTGATGACAGCCCACCCAACAGCCTCGAAGCGATTCCAAACATGAACGCACCCGACGATGCGGTATAATAAGCAGAGTAAATCATCATGACAACAATGAATGTGCCAACCTCAACAATCGAACATCTATACAAAGCACAGTTCGGTGAAGATCGAATCTTGTGGCAGGTCTTTCGTGAAAGACCAACGGGATATTTTATCGAGATCGGTGCGTACGACGGCATGACGCTGAGCAACACCTATTTTCTGGAGCAGATGGGCTGGGGCGGATTGCTGGTCGAACCGATTTTACCACTGTGTCAAAAAGCGGTCGAAGTCAGAACCCGCAGCCGAGTCATTCACGCAGCCTGCAGCAAAAAAGGATGCACCGGAAAAAAAGCCAAGTTCACCGTGGCGCAAAACATACCCGTGTTATCTTTTCTCGAAGCCGATCAGGAACATATCGACCGGTGTATTCGCGAAGGCGCGCAGCTGGTTGAAATCGAAGTTCCATTAGCCACCGTAGACGACATTTTGAAAAACGAACAAAGAGAACCCGGGCCCGCGGGCAGCCCGTGGATCAAAAACAAGGGATGGCAAATCGATCTGGTTTCCATCGACACGGAGGGGTGCGAGCTGGACGTGCTCGACGGGTTTAATCTCGAACGGTTTAAGCCTCGCATACTCGTCATCGAAAACGATCGATCCACCGGCGATGAGATCGAACCCTATCTCAAAGATCGCGGTTATCGAAAATTCCACCGCCAGAAAATCAACGACTTCTACGTCCGCACCGACGACCCGGCTGATGATCTGATGCTGGAAGGGTTTATCGTTCCCGATTGAAACCATACCGATATACGATCCAAAATCACCTTCTAAAATAGACATATCCCACTCACTTGTAGCCCGCCGCGGAAGCCTCTATACTGGTGATCTGGAAAAAATCACAATGTAATCACAATCTCAAAGAGGAGACAAAAGCAAGTGACGACCATCAAAGCGACAAACATCACCTGGCATGAGGGCCACGTCGATCGGGAAGAACGCGAAAAATTGCTCAAACAAAAAGGGGCACTCATCTGGTTCACCGGTTTAAGCGGCTCAGGCAAGAGCACCATCGCCTACACCCTGGAACACGCGTTGGTCCAGAGAGGCCTACTATCCTATGTGCTCGACGGCGACAACA
>CBDTZI010000455.1:0-2921 GCA_965364865.1 uncultured bacterium
TATCTGGATGCCCAGGCTCGTTACCGTTGGATTCCTCCACACGGTAACGAGCCTGGGCATCCAGATATCCCTGATCGCGATAAAAATTCTGCAGCATGGCGATGTCGGTGTCGGCGATATCTTTATCAAACACCCCGCTGTTAAAAATCCAGAATTTCGCCTTGGTCGCGATGTGACGTTTCAGTTCAGCATCGGGAATCGATTCGTTCCCTTCGAATAAAATTTGGCGAACCTGCGTCCTTAATCCTTCAGTGACCTGGTATATCAGCTCGCCCGTCGCATCGAGCACATCTTCGTTAATGGTGACTACGACCGCAGAGAATCCTTCTTCACGATACACCGTGACGATTTCCTCCAGCCCGTCTCGAACCGCATAGACATCAATCGGTTCATTTACCTTCTGGCTTACATACTGGGAAAGTTTCGATGTGCTGAAATGGGAATTCCCCTTGAAACGAATCGCGGTAACGATCGCACGTTCCTGACACTTGAACAGCACTCGTATGCCATCTTTGGCCTGAACGATTTCGTAGTCCACCGTAAGAAAACGCCCGCTACGAATTAGCCTCGCCACTGCGATGTCCAGAGCACCCGGATTCACGGGATCGCCCACACGAACCCCGGCGAGATCTTGAGCATAAGCCTGTGTCGTATATTTCAACCCCGCAAAACGAACCGCGGCGATGGTTTGTTGGGATGGGTTTTGCGCGAGCGCATGTCCCGTGAGCAGGGTTCCGGCAAACACCATGCTCAAAACGATAAGCTTGTTGGCCCAGCGGGGCCGGGTGAGGACAGCCATGGTTTTCAAGGTTTCATCCTGACCGCGCTTCAGGAAGGTTCTTGCACACCGGCATCCTGTCGATGCGGCGTGTAACGATGCGGGGATGATACCACGATCACCGCTTCGTGCAACGAACCATTCCATCCATGGGTCAGTTCGATCATATAAACCACGAGTAGAACTTAATCTTGTTGTGCATCACCATCATCGGCCAATCAGGGGCATGATGGTGATGCAGGTTTGTGGGCGGATGAAAATTCCACAGGTTTAATACAGGTAAGCTTGTGATGATGATACTTGAATTACAGTAGTGAAAAGAGCGGAGATTAAAACGGAACGGTGTCGTTGGACGGAGCTGGGACGTACGACTCCGCCGGGACATAGTTATCCGCGGTGACGGTCAGGTTTGAAAAGCGGGTAAGCTTTTTATCGAAATGTAAGGTGACTCGACCGGTGGGGCCATTACGCTGCTTGGCGATGATCACCTCGGCCTGGTTTTTCACTTCTTCGTCTTCCGGACGATAGTATTCTTCGCGGTGAATCAGCAAAATGACATCGGCGTCCTGTTCGATCGCGCCCGACTCCCGCAGGTCACTCATAATGGGCCTTTTGTCTGCGCGACCCTCAGCCATTCGGTTTAACTGGGCGAGGGCGACGATGGGGATGTTCAACTCCCTGGCGAGACTTTTTAACGATCGGCTAATGGTCGAGATTTCCACCTGACGGTTTTCCGAGCCCGGGATGTACATCAATTGCAGGTAGTCAACAAAAACCGCCTGGATGTCGTGCTGTTGGGTAAGACGTCTGACTTTCGATCGTAATTCCAGCGCGGTCATGCCCGGCGTATCGTCGACAAACAGTTTGGTCTGTTCAAAATCCGAGCAGGCGTGTAAGAGTTTGTTCATTTCCTTTTCGGAAAGCATTTGCTTCCGGATTTTTTGAGCATCGACCCCGGAATGAGCACTGATGAGTCGTTGGGCGAGCTGTGCGTTACTCATTTCCATTGAGAAAAACGCGATGCGACCATTGTCGGTCAGAGACATGTGCTGGGCGACGGAGAGTCCAAACGCGGTCTTTCCCATCGAGGGTCGACCGGCCACAATAATAAAATCTCCCGCCTGCAAACCACCGAGATATTCATCCAGTTGGACAAACCCGGTCGGGAGTCCGGTGTACATCCCGTCGCCGCCGGAACCGATCTGCTGGGCGAGTTGATTGACCACGGATCGAATTTCAATCGCCTGGCCACTGACACGTTTTTCGGTCACGTTGAAGATGCGCTGTTCGGCGTTGTCGAGAATATGCTTCGCTTCGTCCATTCCCGTGTACGCTTGCTCGGTGATTTCACCGGCACAGCGAATCAGGTCGCGCAACATGCCCTTGTCGCGTACGATTTTTGCGTAGTATTCTGCGTTGGCCCAGTCGGCGAAGCTTTCGGCGAGTTGAATTAAATAATCCTGACCGCCCACGATATCGAACAGGTCACGACGTCGCAACTCATCCGACACGACGATCAAGTCGATCGCCTTGGTCGGGTCGTCGTACATATCCAGCAGGGTTACAAAGATTTTTTGATGGGCGGGGACATAAAACCATTCGCAGTCTTCACGGCCAATGATGGGGATGACGTCGGCGATGGCATTTCGGCTCATCATCAACGAACCGAGTAGCGCCTTCTCCGCGTCTAAATCCTGCGGAGGGACGCGCTGTTTGGTGGTGGATGTTTCCCGGCTACTACTCGCCGGTGCCGTCGCCATGTTCCGTTGCCTCTGTACCAGCCTCGGTCGATTCTAAAGAAGAATCTTCTTCTTCGCCTTCCACTTTTTCACGAACCACCCAGACCTTGACCTGACCTCGTAGATCGTCGGCGAGTCGGATATCCACAACCAGATTATCCAGATGTCGGATAGGCGTTTCGAGTAGAATTTTTTCCGGTTTGACGAAGTGTCCTTCCTCTTCCAGGGCGGCTGCGATTTCCGCTTGACCCACCGAGCCGTATAGTACGCCGTCTTCGTTGGCTTTGGCATGAATCGTGACTTCGACATCCGTGAGTGATTCGCACAGTCTTTCCAACTGGGTACGCATTTCCGCGCGTTCTTTTTCCGCGACTTTGCGTGCTTCCGCGAGTTGGCGTACGTTG
>CBDTZI010000456.1:0-2918 GCA_965364865.1 uncultured bacterium
GCTGATGAGGCGCGGGGGTGGCTGACGTCCGAAGAGTGGATCGGAATAACCGATCCTGACCGGGCGGGGCCTGGATACATTGAATAAATTGGGTAGTTGACCTGAACCGTAATCGTTACTCGATTACGGTTTTTTCTTAGGCCTTTCGTAGAGATATTCGCAAGGCTCGTGGCGGTTTGTTCCGCCGGAATGGATGGAGAATTTAGCTCCCGACCAGATCGAGGCCGCTCCGTATCGCCCGTCTTTGGAAATCGCATAAAATTTCACGTCGAAGTTGGGTCTACCATCATCAAGTTTCAATCGTTTTTCGGTTGTGGTGTCTACGATGCGTCGTAGTGCGTGCAAACAGGCAGTCACCGGTGACATACCGTGACGCATGGCTTCGACGACGGTGTGCGCGCCGCAGATTTTAATGACCGCTTCGCCGCGTCCCGTACTACCCGCGGCTCCCACAGTGTTATCCACGAATAGACCTGCTCCGATGATGGGGGAATCGCCCACCCGGCCGGGGATTTTATAACTCAGGCCGCTGGTAGTGGTGACGCCGCTGAGTTCGCCTTTTGTGTTTAACGCGCAGCAGTTGATCGTGCCGTAGGTAAATGGGATTTTTGAAAAAGCGTTGGAGTGATCGTCGCCTTTGATGTTGTCTTCGGGGGAAAGCCAGTCATCGCGGTTGGAGTGTGCCTCTTTCCATCTCAGCCAGATTTTTCGGGCCTTGTCGGTGAGCATGTTCACCTCTTTGAAGCCGTGCGCTTTGGCGAACTGTAATGCACCAGCACCGACGATCATCACATGATCGGTTCGCTGCATTACAATTTGCGCGACGCTGGATGGGTTTTTAATATTTTGCAACGATGCGACGGAGCCCGCGCCGCACGAGGGGCCATGCATGACACAGGAGTCGAGTTCAACCACGCCGTTCTCATTGGGTAATCCGCCATAACCCACGCTGTGATCGTTTTCGTCGTTTTCGACGATGTTGACACCGGCGATGGCGGCGTCGAGCGTGTCGGCGCCCGCGTTGATCATGGAAATTGCTTTTTCGGTAGCGGGCAGTCCGTTTGCGCTAGAGATCGCCAGCGGTTGTGTGATACTTGTTGTGGAAGTGCCCGCTGCGGATGCGGATTCAGATTTTATTACGGTGGCTGCGGTGACGACGGCGGCGGCGTTGATAAAATCTCTACGGGTTAGATCGGTCATGGCCTGGTCTCCGATGGTGATGAATGTTTTCGATTCTTTGGTTGTAGCGGAATCCACTGTCGAGATCAATCCATGTATCAATTTATGAATATTTTCGGTGGGTATTCACGGGTGCATTACACGGGTGGGGTTTTCCAGTTCAAGCATGTTTTCTTTTTGCTCAATTCCGCGTGGGCTGGAGAATCCGCCAATGGAACCATCTGATTTTACAACGCGATGACAGGGAATCACCAGGGGCAAGGCGTTGTGAGCCATGGTGGTGCCCACCGCCCGGGCGGCTCCGGGGTTGCCGGCCGCTCGGGCGAGGTCGCCGTAGGATGCGGTTTTACCGAAGGGGATTTTGCGACATTGTTGTAACACATTCTGTTGAAATAGGGTTTTATTTTTCACGTCGATGTCTACGGTAAAGCGATTATTTTTACCATCGTAGTAATCGATGATTTGTTTCGCGAATTCCGGCAGCAGGTTTTTCGATTCAGCCGCTTCTGGAAAATTCTTTTTGATTCGTTTTTGAATAACCGCTTTAGATTCGGGCAGTAACGTTGAGACCAGTCTGTTGTCGCGTGCGACGAATCCGAAATAACCCCACGCGGTTTTGATAATTCTGTATTGCATTGTTCATGGCTCCTGATTGGTTACAGACAGCTATCGTTTACTCCAAAATGGTTTTTATAGCAAGAATTGGGCTTATTCAGTTCGTAATAGTGATATCATCTACCATTCTGCAGAAAGTGATTTGATACACTGATAGCTAAGTTAAGGATGATATCACGAGTATATGTTTTTCGTGACACCGAGAAGTGAGATATCAACACGGAAATTTTGCAACAGATAAGCACAGCTATTGTGAGAATTGTAATTACATCGCCGGGCGGGATTCGGTGAGGCACAGATCAACCAGCTCCTCGATCATCGCAGTACCAACGCACATCACCTTGTCGGCTCCACCCCAGTAAATCTTCACGCTGCCGTCGACTTCCGGAATCGCACCACAAGTAAACACCACATTATGCACATACCCCGTGACTTCCCACGGGTCTTCGGGCTGTAAAATCCAACGATCGCATACGCCAATAATTTTCGACGGATCGGCAAGATCATGTAGCGCAACGCCCAGCCGATAGACCGAGCCGTCCATCGTGGGAAACGCGCCGTGATAAATGTGTAGCCAGCCACGCGGTGTTTTGATCGGCGTCGCACCGGGTCCGATTTTCATCTCATCCCAGTGATAGGAGACCGGCTTCATCACCACTTTCGACTCACCCCAATGCACAAGGTCTTTGGAATAGGAAATCCAGATCGACCAGGGCGAAATTTCGCTGTGCGGTCGATCGAGTCGGGCGTATCGGCCATCGATTTTTTCTGGAAAGATCACGATGTTTCGCAAATCCGCCTGCGTAATCAGTGCGACCCGCTCTACCGATGAAAAATCTTTGGTTCGCGCCAAACCAATACGAACGCCATGTTTTGAATACGCGCTGTAAGTGATCAGATACGAATCCTCGATAAAACAGATTCGCGGGTCTTCCACGCCGAAGGCTTCGTATTCGTCAAATTCGTTTTGCGCGGACGGAACGATAAAAGGCTCGTCTCGTGAAACAAATTTGTATCCATCATCACTTTCCGCGATCCCGATGATCGATCGACCGGTATCCAGATGCGATCTGAACAGCATGATGTATTTTCCGGCGTGTTTAACCATGCCCGCATTGTGTACG
>CBDTZI010000457.1:0-2915 GCA_965364865.1 uncultured bacterium
TCGTAGCGATTCCACCATTCAGCCTTCATAGATAATATATAGTCCTATAAAATGTTGCACTTTTCGTATGATTGTGAACTTAAGATGAAATTAAGCACTTGACAATATCGCATATATGCGGTATATTCATTGTATGTATGCGATATTGCACGTTCCTTTTTGTTAGTGTTTTTATCGCTTTGTCTTGGTAGCAACCATCAAGCCGTGGTTTAGATGATCTGTTTTGTGCAATCTGACCAAGGAACTGCTAACTCAACCAAGACACCTCGCCCTGGACAGGGTCCGCGCTTATTATGCGGGCGCTGCCCGGTGTGCGAGGCCGTTGAGTTAGCTTGATGGTTGCTTACGGCCTTTAGCGCATCGGGTGGTGTCCGCTTTTTTGACCCCCCTGTGTCCCCCCTTAGCTTAGCAAGGGGGGAAGCATCCACTCGTTGCGCGCGTCTCGGACCGGGAAGCGCATTATCGAATCGATCCAATGTCATTACTGTCAAACGCAGACTTCGGGTATCGAAATCCTGCCCGGTAAGATATTACATCTATGCCCAGCCTGCTACGACGAGATTCAGCAAACCATCAACAGCACCGTGGGGTTTAAAAAATATCTTGGAAAAGTGATCGACGATCTGAACATCCCCACGAAGGACAGAGGGATCATCGCAGAAGCGATCTTCTGGACCGAGGAGCGCAACCAGGCGTGGAACAATCTTTTAGGCAAAGACCGCAGGTTAATCCGGGCCATCATCCATGTGCTCAAACTTTTTGATGGTGACACTGTCACTCTTAATGATTCTGATTCTGACTCTAACACTGTCACTGATATTAAGTCTGACTCTGACACTGACGATCTGCCGGGCGAGGTGTTCGTGCATCTACCCAGACCTATCGTGCGATGTATCAAAAGGTGTTCTCGGTCGGCGCTGTTTACCGCGATGGGCGAATGTCTGCGTTTTGAGCTGGGTGATGTCAAATTTCTGTTGCACATCATGGAGATATTTGACTACGAGATATTTGAGTTCGAGCTCCCGCCCGATCCGTTGTGGCCGCTGATCGAGAACGGATCACGGAATGAAAGAATCAGCGTCATCCTTGAATGCGTCGATGTGCTGCTGGGTACGAACGGCCTGCCCCGGATCAAGAAGCTGCGCAATAAAAACAAAAAACGTGCGCGAAAATCAAAACGATTAAATCGTAATAATAAAGGAAAAAAGGAATCCATTCATGAGCAAAACGACAACTAACGAGCGTAACGGTAATGGCCGGGGCGTAGACGTTGCGACAAACAGCGCGGATCGCATAAGCAGTGCAAATTGCCTGGGCAATGCGGATTGCATGAGCAACGCTCCTGTTTTGATTTATACCGCTCAACCGCATGAGCGGTTGTCGTTACTGCTACCCGCGCTATCCAGATTTCCCAAGCTTGATCTGAAAACAATGCACTATCACGCGCAGCAGTCGGACGCCACCGCGGACGACGGGTATTGGCACGCAGCGATCAACGAAGCGCGTTCGTTTATGGAAGCGCTGGTGATCAGTATCGCGCTACGAGATAGCCGGGAAACGCTCGATGAGTTTCGCAAGGGAAAAGAGACGCACGGCGGGATCCGTTTGTATCGTCGCTATTTGTATAACGTGGGTTTTCTGGATATGGACGAGGATATTCTGATCACCAGCGTCTACAGCATCGCCAGCGCGAAGGGCGGTCATTTCGGGGTGAGTGATGAGTCGTGGTGTCGCGTTGCGCGACGGATGGTGTGGACGACGAGTGATTACCTGATTCAACGATATGAGCGATGGAATGCGGGTGATCGACGACCGAAGGTGGGCACGCCCAATCCGCAGAAACCGTCAACAACAACCGTATGGAAAGAGCGATTGCGTAATCTGTTTCGCCGTTGAAAGTTGAGAGGTTTTTTACTTGAGCGGTTTAACGAATACAAGCGAATGGATCACCATCAAGCAGGCTGCCAGGATCACCGGTCAGTCGGTGCGGACGTGGTTGTGGCAGCGCACCGAGGCACGACAGATCTCCATCGTTCCGCTACTTGCTGTGGGGCAAAACGAACCCTACACGCCGATCGATATTGTGCAGCGGGATCGCGTTCGTGACCTTTTGGACCACATTCATCTAGACCGTGATGCGTTAACCGCATTAAATTTAACAAACACCCAAGCCGAGAATATCCTCAGCGGTGCACGCACCTGGTGTGAGAACAATCTTTCTACCCTGAAAACCTTACAGGACAACATCCACATCAAAGTGGCTGCGGTATGAGTCAATGAAAAAAAGATTCGCACCGGGCCTTTCGATGCGGGGAACGATTCGGCGTTCTTGCATGTAGAATGCGATAGAGGTGTATTCACGCCCGTAAGGAGTATTCAGGAACGACAACGCGATTCGTGCTCCGTAAGGGCAAGGCTTCGGCATGATAAGTCGTCGTCCAAGTCTCTGAAATATTACACAAATACCGGCGCAAGAATCGGTGGCCCATTATAGTTCCGGCGGTCAAAGTCATGGGCGACCCTTGAATTCCGCGAACCAGTTCTCGTAGATGGCGATAGCGGCTTCGCCGGCATCGGGGTCCGTCACTTGGATCATCAGGAACCGTTGCCCGTCCGGTGCAACATCAAAACCTGCTGTAGTTGAAAGTCCGGCCGCCCGGATATCAAACAACTTGACGGGCGTGCCAAGTTGCACTGCGGGGTCGGTTGTTACTGATATCGCCATCATGCGCCCGAAACTGAAATCATTGTAAAACAGCTCCTCACCCGTTCCGCTCCAGCGTGGCTGGCTGCCCGTCGAGACTGACACTTGCCACTTGCCCTCGCCGCTGGGGAACTGTGTTAGGAAGACCTGGTCCGATCCGGATTCGTCGGACTCGTACGCCAGTAGTTTGCCGTCGGGAGAAATGGAAGGG
>CBDTZI010000458.1:0-2914 GCA_965364865.1 uncultured bacterium
CAGGGATCAGAAGCGGCGTGAATTAAAATAAAAGATGAAACAGATAATCCAGGCGTCCGGAAAAGAGCATTTTTCGACCGGAGAAACGCATCACGGTCTGAATGTTGGATCGATAAGTGGGATGATAACAATGCGACGGACAGTTTTTGCATGCGGGCTTGGGATTCATTGGGCAGTTTGATCTTTTTATAAACGCGTGTCCGAGTAATTTTGCACAACTTGGACAAAGATGCATCGACCGACCGGCGACGGCTGAGACGTTGTGCGTCTTCAAAACGACCGACGACTTGGGCTCGTCTGCGTGCTTATGTTTACAGTAGATAAAAATAAAATTCGCCAGCGTTTTAAGATCACGATGCAAACGTTGATCGTGTTGATCGCTTTTTCTATTCCATTGTTGTAAGGGTATATTTTGAACCATGGCCCGAATATCCATCTACAGGTCTGCCGGCTCATCAGCCAGGCTCACCCGTCTCCTCTTGATCACGTCCGATACCTACGTCTTTGAACGCCTTTTCCGACGACTGCTTTCTGGAAATCAACTTGCAAGCTTCGTGCCAAAGCCAATCATCCACCTCGATATAGACAATTTTTCTATCCTTTCACCCACATAGATGAATTAAAATCTATATCGCAGCCCAAAGGTGATCCGCCAGCCGTTGTATTCTTGAGGGCGATAGGCGTGAAAACTGTAATCGCCCGACAAATGGAACGACCGCCGATCGCTTAGGGGGATGCCCCACCCCACTCCCAACGTACCCGCTAATAGCCAATCTCGAACTTTTTCACGATCTTCATAAATACGAATCCCCAACAACTTATAACGACCCGCAGCCTCCGCATTTACATACCCCGTTTCAAATGCGCCGTAGTAGTAAAATCGACTCGCAGCCAACCGCTTTGACCATCGCGGATCATTATGATATCGCACAAAACCACGCGGATAATACTCTGCCTGAAAACCGGTATAGTAATAGCCATACTTGAAGTTGATGCGAAGATCAGCTGTCAGGTATCGTTGGTGAAAACGATCGACACCCGGACCGATTCCGAAAAACCAGTTTACGATAACACGATCGTTGACTCGTTTTCCCAAACCAAACTGCAATCGGTTAATGGCGAATGAAGACTTTCGATCGATTGGAGTACGAGGCCTGCCAAACACATTCAAGAAGTCAAACTTCAGCGGGATGTCCAGACGGCGATCCAACAGTTGTTCCGTATCCGATAGTTTCAAAAATTCGATCGTGAAAGCCACATCCACATGCCATTTTCGATCCTCCGGATCAGGCTCAGTCGTAAAATCAATAGGCTGTGATCGAGAAGTTCGCTGGGCCCGATCAGAATTGCCAGCGTCTTGCGTCCAATTGCGGACCAAGTGAGGCCCGATCCACGGATCATCAAAATCAGACTGCGGATCACCCCAGGCCATCGTGCAAAACAACATGCTCAAAATTATGGAAGAATATTTCAACAATGCTCCACCCGGATACAACTTCAATCTCATGTAAACAATTCACATCTTACATGACGTACGAATTTTGGTCATGCCCCGATTCATTATCAGCAATCCCAAACGACCGTAACAATACTAAAATCGCTCATGAATAGGCTATCATCGATCAACGCATCCAACCGATAACGTAAGCAAGGATCACACTGAGGTCGCCTGCCCTGTGAGTTTTCGCAGATAAACGTACAGGCACCTCCGCCAGGCAGGATGCTCGCGATGAAACTGGGCCTATTTGAACATGGATGGTGGCTGAACGCTGCGAATGCGCTTTCTCATGATTCCATCTCCCTGCCCGTAGCAACCCATACCGATGGTAACGCCTACGCCGCCAACCTCGATGAACGCGCCGCCAACGGTCAGGACGTGATCCTCCGACTGCAAGATAATCCGGTCGATTTTATCCTCGATAACGGTGGAACAGGGTTGAATTTTCTGCGTGGCCCCAACGGCCCGGAAGATATCAAACTCGCACATGAAGTGGTTGGTAAAACACTCGTTTCGCATTTTATCGATCCGATGGTCACCGCCTTTCAAGGCATGCACTGGGGTGTGGCGTGGCAGTGCCTCAGCAGTTTGAACTGGATCAAGACGGTGTGGGACAAAGCGCAGGTGACCGAACTCACGCGATTCGGCATTCCCAATGTCATTCATTTACCGATGGCTGCCCCCGATCGCCACTATGAAACACGTCCGCTTGACCCGACTAAAATCAGACCCATCGTCTCATTTGTCGGTGGGCAAAACACCAGCTTCTTTACCCAAAATGGATCAGCCCCTACGAACCAATTTTTTGCCGGCACCTTAACCAACGCCGTGCGATGCGACATTCCGGACACCAGTTTTTACGACGTCTATTTTGACGGGTACGGTTTGGGTGAGCCTCTGAAACCCTCTGACAGTGTTGAAACCCAATTCAACAAAACGCAGGCGTATTACAACGCCAAACTCTACTACAACGCAGCCCTGTGTATCAAAAACCGGGATCGCTTCGTCATCTTTCTCAAAAGAAAACTCGGCGAAACGTTTCAGTTGATCGGCAAAGGTTGGGACATGGTGTATGGGCTGCAAACGCTACCCCCCATCGGTACGACCGATGACTACTTCCAACATTTTCGCGAATCCGCGATCAACATCAATCTTGTCAATGGTAACGCGGAAACCGGCATTAACATGCGCCACTTTGAAATCACCGCAGCTGGCGGTTTTATGATGTGTTACCATCAGCCGGAGCTGGAAGATTTTTTCACGCCCGGAAAAGAGTGCGTTGTCTTTCACAACGAACAGGAACTCATCGAAAAAATAAACTACTACCTCGCCCATCCCGAAGAGCGAATAGAAATTGCGCTGGCTGGTCAGAGAAGAACACTGTCTCAAAATCTTTATAGCCATCGCCTGCAAACC
>CBDTZI010000459.1:0-2906 GCA_965364865.1 uncultured bacterium
TTCCCGCAGGTCCAAAACCATTGCCGCTGTCGTAGGAGAACGAAAGCGCCGGCGTAAAGCCGGTAATCCCGCCGGGCAGATTGATGCTCACGCCATAACGAGCCATGCCCGTATTCAACGATGGCTGAAACGCATCCCCTAGTCCTTCCAGCGATCCGGGTCCGGAAGGTCTCGAAATTGTGTTGGGCGACACTCCGTTTTTGTCCTGTGACCATAACGCAGAGGTACACAGGAGATGCGCAACCGTGATCGTGCACAACCATCGGCGAAACGTGAATAGTGATAATCGTTTTAGATACACCATTTCTTCTCAGCGGATTATTTCATATCCCGTTTCGATTTTTCCAGAACTTCTTCCTCGTTGGCATCTGAGGCGCTGAAAGTACAGCCGCTATACCCATAACTGTTAAACAATAGTTTGATATCGCGTACGCCGATGCCACTGCCGGTGCCGTTGATGAAAATATCCACACCCGCAACCGGGTTCGCACCCATCAATTCCGACCCCGGTATGATCAGCAACCAGCGTGTATTCCAGACCGATCGGCCGGTGAGTTTGAAGCTCATGTCCGTACAGAAAGGATCCCCGGATGCACACGCTGCTACGGTGGGAATAAGACGTCTGCGAATCATTGCAGCCGATCCACCATCGAGCGCGTCCGTAGGCATCCAACCGATGGTTTGTAAATCATTATCAGTTATTGGGAACGGAATAGGCAATGTCTGATCCAGCAGATTCCATTCACGAATCGGCGCTTCGGGACAGGTGGGCACACGCATAATGTCTGTACCCACAGGGACAAGATAAGCGTTCACTTGCTGATTCAGCGGGAAGCCCGGATAGTGCGAAAATCGAATACCAAAACCGTGTAACTTAATCGCGAAACGATCGGATGGCAGTGTGGCGTCACCCGTAGAAGGCCAGCCGAAGAAATTCAACGTGGATTGAACCGTCGTGCTGATCGGGATCACGATAGCCGGGTTATTCGGTACAGGAGGTTGCAACGGTTGACAGTATTGATTGTATTCCTGCAACGCGTTGAGGTCCTGAATGACATAGCTGCTTAAGATATTTCGCCATTCGGGATCGTATATAAGCGAATTGGGTTTTCTGAACATTTCCCAGCGTAAAGAGAAGGTTCGATTCAGTTCGTCCGGAGAGTTGAATCCCAATTGTGGCTTCACCGCGTTCCAGTTCGTGGCCAGCTCCGCCAGCACGCCGGCAATACCATTTCCGTTGAGGGGCGTATTCCCATTGACCACGCCCAACACGCGTGCTTTCACGATGTCCGTAAGAAAATCCTGGCCACTCGATGAATCGGTACCCAACAGGTTGGTTTCGTAATCATAAACGCGTGTAGCCAGGTACGCATATCTTGCAGCCAAATCAAACTGAGCGCGATATTTCTGCAGGGCATCGTTTCGGAAAATGCGAAACGCCATATCGCGATAGCGATACTGGCTGATATCTCGTGCGGTTTTTTGTCTAAACGCGGTACGTTGCTCAAGCATTCTCAACGCACGACCAATGGCGGATCGGTATCGACCGGTAGCCTGGTTGATGGCTTCGGTTAAAATACGAAGTTCGATTCGCATCGAAGGTAATGAGCGGACGAGTTGTCGCAAAGTCAAAATGTGTTGACCTTGTTGTATTTCGCCTTGCAAGTTCGTGATTTCGATTTGCTGCTCCGCAGCGGCTTCCTGTTGATCCTGTTGCGAACGTAATTCATCTGCAGCGGCCACGTCCGCGAAGGTATCCATAAATTGTGCAGGAATTTCAGCCATACCAATAATCATTCCACGAACGGGGGCTGTCACATCATTGGAGAATCCCACCGCTGTTGGAAGAGCCGCCGCGGCTGCCTGGGCTAATGCTCGAACACCCCTGGCGCCCAAACGATGAAGATATTGTTCGTGGCGAGCCTCGCGAATCTCAGTATTTAGACTAATTTGAGTCTGTAATCCTGCATTCCTAATCTCCAAAATCTCCGCATTGATACCGAGAACAGAATCCATGTAATACAACTGGAAATCAATCTGATCAATCTGGGATTCATAACTTTCCAGGGCTTGTAGAAATCGACCCAGCGTTTGCAACACTTCAGAACGTGCAAATTGAATTTCGCCCATCTCAGGTCGCGTGGTCCATGAATTCGGTTTGATCAGACCCAGTCCATCCATGGATACATTAAAATCAACGGTTTGATTGGTCGTCGTCATCTCACCCGTATTCGGATCAACAACCCGTTCTGCAAAATCAACGGATAGAGTGGTCGCGTTTGAAGCATCACCCAACAAATCGGAGGGTTCGATATATTCAAAATGGAAAATATCCGGCCCGTCATAACCGGGTGGGTAAGTTGCGGTGGGTCCGACATCTTCTACATAGGGGCGACCGAACAGTTCGATGAGACGGCTCTTGAGATCGAGCTCCCGTTGATCTACCAGATCGGTAAATTGTTCAACTTTGTCCTGTTGTGATCGCAGACGACGGGTGTTATCGTTGGCGTAATTAAACGCGGTCACTGCGTTTCCAAGTGCACCCACCGACCGCTCGAACACCTGTTCAAAGTGTGTTTTGTTTTGTTCGATGTCACTGGGGTTCAATCCAAACGGAACGACATTGGCCGCTAAACCAAGCGGGTTAAGTCCCGTATCGGCCTTGTCGAGTGTCGCCTGAATTTCAGCGTAGGATGCGGCGATTTCCCGCAACTCTGTTACTGTTGTGCGATCAATTTTCTTAATGGTGTTTTCGTGAGCCGGGTCATCATCCGTGTCATCCAACATCGCGTTCGCAGCTACCCAGTCGAAATAGGCACCCTGACCTGAACGCCTTGCCCAATCCACTACACCCCACGATCGCAGGGGATCCGAATCGGGATAGCCATTCTGTTGGGTGGGATCGG
>CBDTZI010000460.1:0-2904 GCA_965364865.1 uncultured bacterium
ACCGCGCCGGGTTCTTTCGTTCGATCCAAGACGGTAATATATTGCGTGGACGCGGGGATCGCTTCAATCAACGCTTCAACACTAAACGGGCGATAGAGTCGAACCTTGACTACCCCGACTTTCTCACCGCCCTGGGTGAGATGTTCTACCGTTTCGTGCACGGTGTCAGCTGCGGATCCCATGACGACGATGACTCGATCCGCGTTCGGATCACCCACATATTCAAACAGGTGGTATTGTGTTCCCGTGAGTTTGGCAAAACGATCCATCGTGTTCTGAACAATGGTTGAACACGCATGATAAAAAGGTTGCGAAGCTTCGCGAGCCTGAAAATAGACGTCGGGATTTTGCGCCGACCCCCGCAACACGGGGCGATCCGGATTCAACGCGCGATTGCGATGGTCGATCACCCGCTTGTCATCAATCATGGCTCGGATGTCGTCGTTGCTTAACGCATTGATTTTCAAAATTTCGTGTGACGTTCTAAACCCGTCAAAAAAGTGAAGGAAAGGAATGCGCGATTCCAATGTCGCGGCGTGTGCAATCAACGCCAGGTCCATGACCTCTTGCGGGTTGTTGGAGGCGAGCATGGCGAAGCCGGTCGAACGCACAGCCATCACATCGCTGTGATCCCCAAAAATGGAGAGGGCGTGTGTCGCCACCGTTCGCGCAGAAACGTGTATCACCGTGGGCGTCAGTTCGCCCGCGATTTTGAACATGTTGGGGATCATCAGAAGCAATCCCTGCGAGGCAGTAAATGTGGTGGACAGTGCGCCGCTCTGGATCGCTCCGTGCAACGCACCGGCTGCTCCGCCTTCACTCTGCATCTGTGTTACGGAAGGAACCATGCCCCAGATATTGGTTTGGCCGCGGCAGGACCATTCGTCCGCCCATTCTCCCATCGTGGAGCTGGGCGTGATGGGGTAAATCGCAATGACATCGCTGACGCGATGAGCAACATGGGCCGCCGCCTGGTTTCCGTCGATGGATATTCGTTTTTTGGCCATGTCTGGATTCTCATACCTCTCAGAGCCGTTCTCGGAGGCTATTTCCACACGCTCAGCTACACCTGTAGCGTCAGCATTTGAGGAACCCGGAGCCTTGCTGGCTCCAGTGTCTTTACCGCAATTTGTCGGCCCAATGAATTCATAGCAAATACCGTTCCAAAAGGGCCTTTTCGGCCCTGTGAGTTGTGAGATTAGCTGATCACACTAACAGGATCAGGGTAGATTAGACTTGTATATCTCGAATATCATGGAATAGGCGGAGTCGTCCGTGAGACCCACATCCGGCCTTCTAATCAATCATAAGATATGTTGTCTCAAAATGGAGACATACGAGCGGGTGTTACATCCAGTAATCGTGTCGGGATTGTGTGGTTGGTTCGATTTGAATCTGTCAGGTGGGTTGGTTAAAACAACCGTCCAATAAGGAAGCTGAAGACCTGTTCGTCATCGTCTTCGGCGCTGGAGACGGGGAATGCCAGATTGAATTCCAGTGGAACCGGCCCCAATATATTAATCATGAGTCGAACACCTGCACCGATGGACAATCGATACGTTCCCGAGCCAGCGGTCCCGCTATCGATGAAGAAGTGGCCTCGAACGTTGTCGCCGTAAAGGGGGTAGTTGTATTCTGCGCCAAGCAGTAAAAGCAGATCACCGCCGATATTGTTTTTATCCAGTCCGTCGCGCTCACCCACGCCTCTGAAATCAAAGCCTCTGATCGAACCCGTTCCGCCGGCAAAGAATCGTTCAAACACCGGGGCGTCTCCCAGGATTACGCCGCCCTCGGCCCTGAGTTTGAGAACACTCTTTCGATCCAGCGCATCGGTGCGCATGGTTTTGTAGGTGGTGTAGCCGGCAGTTAATTTTCCAAACGTATGATCGCCGGCGAATTGTTCATAACCAATGTTGAACCGATTGCCGCTGGTGGGCAGGAAGCGATTGTTTCTCTGGTCGTGAGCCAATGAGAATTTTACACTGGTCATCAGGTTTGAACCTTCGTCGCGTCTGATTTCCTTCGACGCGAAAACATCGGAAAACTGGGCGTCGACATTGACGTTGACGTTTTCCACACGCAGGGATAATTCGTTGGCCCAGCCCTGCCAGAATCCACGTTTGATACGCCGACCGAAGCTGAAGGTCGCACCACCCCGGCGTTCGTTATAGCCATCCCGACCCCGCTCAAACAAAAAACCGCTGGCGTCGAAACGAATGGGCTTGTCGAGAAAATAAGGATCGGTGAAATCCATTCGGAATCGGTTGACCTCGGTTCCGGGTAAAATTTCCAATCGAAAATGTTGCCCGGCTCCAAAAAACGAGCGAAGCTTAAATAGCTCTGTCAGGCTGCGGGGGGTATCGAACAGGTCAAAGTTTTGCAGGTCCAATACCACCGAACCGATTAAACCACTGTTGCTGGTGACGCCCATTCCGAAAACAAAATCACCGGCTTTGTCTGATTCTTCGACGTCAATCATGATGTCGCGAACCCCGGGTTGATCGCCGATGGGAAACACGCGGGCCGCCGTAAAAATCTTGGTATCCAGCAGTTTCTGACGTGCTTCCACCGCTTCGGTCATGTTCAACAGATCGTCCGGCGGAAAAAGATTCAACGCTCTGCGAACCACTTTATCTTTGGTGCGACTATTACCACGCACGATCACGTTGCCGACTTTGAATTGCTCACCCTCAGTAATTTCGAACGAAATTTTTACGAAGCCCGGGGTGTTGGAAAAAACGCGCACGATGCGTACCTGGGCATAGATGTACCCGAGTTCTCCGTATTTTTTTTGAATCAACTGGGCGTCACTGGCAACTAGTGGGCGTTTCACCGTTTCATCGGCGTGTGTCTCAAGCCACGCCGTCATTTCCTGCGCCGAAAATACCGTTGCGCCATTAAATT
>CBDTZI010000461.1:0-2902 GCA_965364865.1 uncultured bacterium
TTTCCAGGGAAGAGAAACCGCAGCGGAATAGATCGTAATGCCTCGTTTTTGCTCCTGCTCATCAAAATCGGTCGTCGTGGTGCCGTCATCCACATCGCCCATACGATGGGTTTTGCGAGCGTAGAAAAGTATTCGCTCGGTGGTGGTGGTTTTTCCGGCGTCGATATGGGCGGCGATCCCGAGATTACGAACTGTGTTGAGATGGTCGCTCATTGTGACGGATTCCCAATAAAAACCAAACGTACTGCAAAACGGATAGACTGAAGTTTATTCTTTAGAGCAAGTTTACCCATAAAACAAGCCCACCCGTATATTTCGGGCAGGCTTGAGGTTGTGATCCAGTTTGTTTTGTATTACCAGGCGAAATGGGCAAACGCTTTATTCGCTTCAGCCATGCGGTGTACGTTTTCACGCGTGGTCACCGCGGTGCCTTCACCCTTGAAGGCGTCGAGAATTTCAGACGCCAGTCGCTGGCACATGGGCTTGCCTTTTTTGGCACGGGCGGCATCACGCAACCAGCGAAACGCCAGGGACTGCTGACGCTTTCGGCTCACCGGCATGGGAACCTGATAGTTACTACCCCCAACACGCTTGGAGCGAACCTGTACGTTGGGCTTGCAGTTGTTCACCGCCTGCTCGAATATCTCTTGTGCGGGACGATCCTTCACCCGTTTCGTAACGATGTCCATCGCGTCATAAAACACGCCGCAGGCAACGCTTTTCTTGCCGCACAGCATAATCGCGTTGATAAATTTCGATACGACCAGGCTGTTGTAGCGGGAATCCGGGATCAACTGTTCCTGTGATTTTGTCCAACGTTTATAACCCATACTGTTACATCTCCGAAGACTACATAAAATTTTTCTTGTACATCAATCGATTCAATCGACTGATTTTATTTTAACGTTTCTTTACCCGCAAACAATCCACGAATAGAAACGACCATCGTCACCGCAAAGATCAATTGCACGATCGCCTTGGGTACAAAAGGAACGAACCCGCCGCTCAGTGCAACGTTGATATTTCCACCGCACCAGGGGATCAGCCAAACCACACCGAACGTAAACATAGCCACCGTTCCGGCGAGTCCAGCTACGAACAATCGAACAACCCCAACGCGTCCCGTTCCTTTGATCAAGCTGACCAACCAGGCCGCCGCGACAAAGCCGACGATGTATCCGCCCGTCGGACCCACCAGGCCAAGTGAACCCTGCGAAAATACACCCAAACCAGCGACACCACAAAAAACATACAACATGGTGGCCAACATGGCCCGAGTCGGAGTCAGTGCAAAACCGGTCAACAGTACAGCCATCGACTGAAGCGTGATCGGTACAATCGTGTGGGGCAGAGGGATACGAACCTGTGCACATAGGCTGATCAACAGCGTACAACCGAGAATTCCGAAAACTCCAGCCGAGGAAGCTTCCTCATAAATCAAATGGATTCTCGAGGAAGTCAACGCGACGCTTTGTTGTGTTGAATGGTTTTTCATACCGTTAGTACTAGTCACAAATTTTATTTTCTACGTTTCACACCGTATTTACTTCTTGAACGATTTCGTGCACGACCTTCCTTGTCGCCTTCCACGCCCGAACAGTCAAGCGTGCCACGAACGATATGATAACGCACACCCGGCAGGTCACGAACCCGACCACCGCGAATCAAAACGATGGAGTGCTCCTGCAAGTTGTGATCGATACCCGGAATGTACGCGGAAACTTCCTTGCCGTTGGTTAATCGTACACGAGCCACCTTACGCAGCGCAGAGTTCGGTTTCTTGGGTGTCTGCGTTTTAACAATCAAACAAACTCCACGACGGTGCGGGCATTGATCCATGTCACGAACCTTGGATTTCTTCTTTACTTTTTTCCGCCCGAAGCGTACTAACTGGTTAGTCGTTGGCATCGATTTCCTCTAATCTCATAAGTGTGTATTTACACATTTTACTTTTATACTTTTTCATCCAAACCGATCATGTTACTCATCGGATCTGATGCAGGTATCGCAATTTCCGAAGGCGCACCAATGGTCAGGTTTTCCTCACCCAGTCCAAACGTGGATGGGGGTGGCTCACCAATCATCGAATCCATTTCAGCGGATCCCATCCCTGCCAGCTCGGCAGGAACATCCGCTATGAGTGGAATCGGCTCACCGCGCTGTTTGACCTGGATCGTTTGATACTGTCTGAAGCCCGTTCCAGCTGGAATCAAGTGGCCCAGTATGACATTTTCTTTCAATCCACGCAACTCGTCCTGATGACCACCCAACGCAGCCTCAGTCAAAACCTTGGTGGTTTCCTGGAAGGAGGCGGAAGAGATAAAGGATTCGCTGGAAAGACTGGCCTTGGTAATACCCAGCAATAATGTCGATGCCGTCGCGGGTTTGGGCTTTTTACCCTTGGCAGGCTCGCCGCCCTTGTCCTCAGTATCGATATTGGCTTCCTGAACCTCAGATTTTAAGATGACTTGCCCTACCGTAAGTTTCGTATCACCCGCATTGGAAATACAGATGCACTTGGACAATCGATCATTTTCAACACGGAAGCGGAATTTATCCACCACTTCACCCGGAAGGAATTTTGAATCGCCGGGTTGATCGACCTTCACCTTGCGAAGCATCTGGGAAATAATGATTTCCAGGTGTTTGTCGTTAATCGTTACGTTTTGACTTCGATAGACAGACTGAACCTCAGCCAACAGGTATTTTTGCAGTGCCTCGGCGCCTTTAATACGAAGAATATCATGCGGGATCAACGGTCCATCGATCAGTTGATCACCCGCTTCCACCGTATCACCGGCGTGCACCAAAAGGTGCTTGTCTTGTGGCACATGGTGTTCTTTTTCCATACCACTCTCGCTTTTCACGATAATGGTCATCTTGCCACGACGCTTGTCCGGTC
>CBDTZI010000462.1:0-2900 GCA_965364865.1 uncultured bacterium
TCGATGAAGTCATCGCTATGGATGAGGAATGTAAAGACGAAGTGGATGAAGTCGCCGAAGAATAGATCATAGTCTTCTGCTAAGTCTAATGATGTAAATGTGATCTCCCCTTGCCTCTGTTACGCCGCTCTACAGTTGGACAGGGCTGTAGGGCGGTTATTAATGAAAACTGTACATTCCAAATCTTTACAAAGTTACATCTAACAGAGCTCAATATGGTGCAGTCAATTCACTAATGAAAATTCTGCTGCCTGAGAATCAATCCGCTGCCACTCATATCCCATACAATTAGAAATCGGGTATATTTTTTGCGGCTTTCTGATGTGTTATATTCTACCAGGTAATTCCTCACCCCGGATAGCTCGACAAATGCTCAATCACCATGATTAGACTTTTGTTTACGGTATTTTGGAATTGGTTTGCTCGACATCGGAACAGCCTCCATGATGCAAACGTATCAAATGATACGTTTTAAAATCAGGTTTCAACCGCTCCACCATATCGACGGGTAATCAAAATACTCTATGAATACATCACTCTTATTTAATCGGGGCGACAAGATTTGAACTTGCGACCTCAGCGTCCCGAACGCTGCGCTCTACCAGGCTGAGCTACGCCCCGTGCAATGAATCAAAAAAATAACCGCTACAACAGCGATAGTCAATTCCCTCTATCACAACCAGCTATTTGATCTGGATTTCCCCTGCAAACTGGACGAATATCCGACAGGTGGATATAAGCCCATAAGCACCATCGTCAATCGTGCCCGGCGAACCGAGGAGAAGACCATAGCGTACCCATAAGCAAGGAGATTGATATGTCAACATTAGCCTCAAAGCAATGCGTCCCCTGTCATGGCGGCGTTCCATCACTCCCGTCTGAAAAAATAGCCGATCTACTCAATCAGCTCTGTGGATGGAGCGTGGAAAACGACCACCATCTCAGCAAGTCCCACACCTTTCCCGATTTCGTCACGGCATTGGCATTCACCAACCGCGTCGGAGCCATCGCCGAAGAGCAAGGCCACCACCCCGACCTCTATTTGACCTGGGGCAGAGTGAAAATCGACATCTGGACTCACAAAATTGATGGTTTGACCGAAAGCGATTTCATTCTCGCAGCCAAGATCGACGAATTAGAGATAGAATGAAAAAACGCGGGTGCCACTGGCGGCTTGACCGCCTGTGCTTCAGCGAAGTACAAACATGCCCACGCAACACACCCATGTGAAGCGTGAGGCATGCCACCCGAACCAATGAATCATCCATGAATCGTAAAGAAAAAATTATCCTCGGTCTTATCCTGCTGCTGTTTGCGGTGATGTCGTGTGTCGGTATCACATGGGGGTTGCCCAGCCGCAGCATCGATAAGTATCTTTTTGGTGACCAGAAACCATGGAGCGGTGAAAAAATCTATCGATTGGCGGTGGCTGACAGCGACCAAAAATTCTCGCCGGACCGCGGAGCCGATGTTGATGTCGACCCGCTCGACAAAACGTCCAACGAACCGATTCTTTTAACCGGCACGGACGAGGACATCGCCAAGATTTATCTACGATACAGGCTCTACACTTATCAACCCGATGAAATGATTACCATGATGGCTCTGTCGGGGATGCGTCCGAGCGAATTCAAATTCGACCCCCGGCTCTATCAATATGGCGGGCTGTTCATCTATCCGGTCGGGGCATTAGTCAAATTTTGTGGCATACTCGGTTTGATCGAGGTGCGTAGCGATGTCGTCTACTACCTCGACAATCCCGAAGAATTTGGAAAATTTTATATCGTCGCCCGTGCATACTCTGCGCTGTGGGGACTGATCGGCGTGTTGACCGTCTTTGCGATCACGAGGCGACTTACAACATCAAGAGCAGCGTTGATAGCGGCTCTCCTTTTCACGCTCATGCCCGTGGTTGTGTGCATGGCTCACGAGGGCAAGCCTCACTTAGCCGGTGCGGTGTTGATGCTGTTGGCTGTCTACTTCGCAATGAGACATCTGGGAATACAAAAATCTACGCAATACAATCCGAACCGTGACCGTGAGGGAGCGGCCAATCATGCCGGCGCTTCGCTTGGTCATACCACCCGCATCGATTGGTGGTTGATGTGTATCTGTTGCGGAGCGGCGTTTGGCATGGTGCTCTCGTCCGGACCTATATTCATCCTGATCCCGTTGGTCGCTTTGTTATCAACTACGATTTTTCCGAACCGCGCCCGTGAGGAAGCGACCAACTATACTCCCCCCCTTACTAAGGGAGGGCAAGGGGGGGGTAACAAACTTGCCCAGGCAAGCGCGGTCATGGCACCCAACTTATTATCCGCATTCAAAAAAACTGTCGTCGGAACGATGATAGGGTTCGCCGTTTATTTTATTACCAATCCTTATGTATTAATCAACGCACTGACAAACCGCGAGGTCTTACAAAGTAACTTCGGCAACTCATTTGCCATGTACGAAATAACAAAAATCGGACAGGGATTCGTGCGCGTGATTGAACTCACGATCGAAGGCGCAACGTTACCGATTTTAATTCTCGGCGCCATTGCATTGATCGTAGCCATCAAGCAAAAAAGATTTTCGATCCTGCCGCTGGCTATACCCGCCCTGCTCTTTTTCGCACAGTTTGTTTTAATCGGCGCCAGCAAACCCGCAGAGTATGGCCGGTTCGGCATCTTCCCAAATGTCACTCTCGCCATTGGCGCTGCATGTATACTAAGTATCCGCTGGACCAAACGCAGAGACATCCTCAACTGGATACCCGCATCCTTTGTCACCGTCGTGTTAATCACCTTCGGTGGTTTATACCTCGTAAACTTTCACGAAGATTCTACCCAAAACGCATCCCGCATTCGCGCAAGATGGGGACCATATCTTTATGCGAATATGCCTACACCAGGAAT
>CBDTZI010000463.1:0-2887 GCA_965364865.1 uncultured bacterium
AGTCCCGCCGGTCCCACGCGATTGGGTCCGCATCGATCCTGAATCCACGCGGCGATCTTGCGCTCAAAATAAATACTGTATGCGACCGCACCCTGCAGCGCACCGAGCACCACCGCCGCCAGTACAAGACTGACGCCGAACTGCGTTGACACAAACTCAATAATGCTATCGATCGTACTTGTATACAATTTCTAATGAGCATGCACCGCCTTGACCGGCGGCTCACAAACTTCCTTAAACGCTTCAATCGATTCCGCCATCATTTCGCGTACCCGTTCGCCCGTATAGAGTCCCGAATACCCGGCGATCTCAAAAAGATATTGACCGTCGTATCGAGAGGCATTGGGTGATTGGATCGCTCGATCAAACGGTTGAATGAGGCCGTTCACATTGACAAAGCTGCCCTCACGCTCAACCCACGCACAGGCGGGGAGTACAATCGAAGCAGCTGCGGTTATTTCGTTTTCAAACAAATCCTGAGCCACCAGCAGATCAAATTTTCCGGCGGCTTTGCCAAAATCTTTTTCTACCCAGGGCTTGGGATATCCACCCACGACCCACCCGGCTTTGAAATCTCCGGCCATACATTTTTCGATGTATTGTTCAAACGAAAGTGTCGCACCGCCAGCGGCCTCAATTAACATCTCAATGCCACGGCGATTCGGACATTTTTCTTTAAGAATCGTAAATTTGATCGCGTCACCACTCGCACCCTGTGGGAAAGTCTGATCGTCACCCTCCATCGGTACCGGACCCATCACCAACGCCGCTTCGGGCGCGACCTCACGGATGAATTTGATCAGCAACCACGCTTCTTCGCACGACATGAACGGAGAGAGTATAGCTGAGACCGAATTTGCACCGTGCTCCTGCACAAACTCTTCAAATCGAAATCGCAAAATATCCGCAAGATCTTCCCAATGGGGAACCTTTTCTTCGTGGCCGCGACGTACCACGGGCGAGGTGATTCGTTTTTTATCGTGCACATACTTGAAACCAAACCGACCCTCGTCACAAATCCACCAGTCATTCACTTTCGGATTGTAGCGAGGCTTGATTCGATACACCGTGTCTTCCGCATGGTCCACACGCGTCGAACAGCTCGTCGCACAACCCGGACAGACCGAAGATGTGCCCTTCAATTCCCACACCCTTCGCTGAAAAAGAAAATCCTTATCCAACAGACACCCAACGGGGCAGATATCCACCACATTACCCTGCAGCGGATTATCCAGCGGGAAGCCCGGGAACACATCAATCTCATTTTGCGAGCCGCGGTTCACGATGGCCAGTTCGTTAGTACCCGACACCTCCTGTGTAAAGCGAACGCATCGCGTACACATGACGCATCGATCCGCATAGAGCAGCGTCTTGGGGCCGATATCTTTTTTGGGATTCTTATATTTTTCATCGACCATGCGCGATTCGCTGTGGCCAAACTTGTAGCTGTAATCCTGCAGATGACACTCCCCCGCCTGATCACACACCGGGCAATCCAGAGGATGATTCAACAGGAAAAATTCCATGCAATCCTCTTGATTTTCTTTGACTTTGTCGGAATCAAACCGAACGATCATGCCATCCTTTACCGGCGTCTGACACGAAGGCATCATCTTGGGACTCCAGCCCATCTCCTTTGTTTTTGGATGGGGCATCTGCATTTCCATCAGACACAATCGACATGAAGCCACCACGCTCAGACCCGGATGGTAACAATAGTGCGGAATATCCTTACCCGCTTCGATCGCCGCTTGCAGCACCGGAATCCCGTCGCGACATTCGATTTCCTGATTGTCAATCGTAATTTTTGCCATTTTTTACTTCTATTACACACTTTCGGGAGTCGGGTGTCACACTGAGCCGCAGGCTTTAGCCTGCGCGGCTATCCGTACCGGGTACCACTGGCGGCTTGTCCGCCAGTGTAATTGTAGCGCCGTCCTTTATGGGCGGCGCCGGGTGCCACGGACAAGGGTTTCTTGTCCGTCAAATAATTTCGTATTACATGGGTTCACTTCCGGTGGACCCATGCCACCCAATAATCCAATTTCGCTGGGGATAAACCCCGGCGCTACATTTAATTCAACACGCGCAGTGCAGCCGCCGCTCTACCAGATTCTTGATTGCCGATCGTGCTCTCGAGTTCACCGCGAAACTTTTTTATGACCGTTTCGATCGGGAAAGTCGCACCGTCGGGCAGGCCACAAATACTCAGGCCGGGCATCATGCCCATGTTGCGTGCGGTATCCAACAAAACATCCAGATCTTCAACGCGTCCCGCACCATTCGCAATGCGATTCGCAATTTTATGCATCCACGCAGTCCCTTCACGACACTGAGTACACTGACCGCACGATTCCGTACCGTAAAACCGCGCCAGATTTCTAAGCACGAGACGCATGTCCACGCTGTCGTCGATCACAACCGCCGCAGCGGTTCCCAGACCCAGCAAACCATAATTTCGCGGATCGTCAAAATCCATTTTCATATCGAGTTCGTCGGCGCTTAAAATACCCATCGACGTTCCACCGGGCATGACTGCTTTTACTTTTTTACCGGGCCTCATGCCTCCGCCAAACTCGTCCCGCTCAATCAAATCACGAATTGTAATATCCATCGCGGCTTCATAACAACCAGGTTTATTCACCGCACCGCTAATACAGAACAGCTTGGGTCCCGCACTGTGCGGCGGACCGATGCTCGTAAACCAATCCGCACCACGCTCAATAATGTGCGGCACGTTGCACAAGGTTTCCACGTTGTTCACCACGGTGGGCTGACGGAACAATCCTTCGATCGCAGGAAACGGCGGCTTGATTCTCGGTTCACCGCGCTTACCCTCGATCGATTCGATCAGACCGGTCTCCTCACCACAAACATACGCACCCGC
>CBDTZI010000464.1:0-2871 GCA_965364865.1 uncultured bacterium
AAATGCGGCAAGTGCGGTAACAATAACGTCTCGCGCATTCCCGACGTGGGAAACCCGTGGCTCGACGCCGGCATCGTCGCATACTCCACATTGCACTACAACACAGACCGCGAATACTGGAACAAATGGATTCCGGCGGATTTGATCACCGAGTGCTTCCCCGGACAGTTTCGCAACTGGTTCTATTCGATTCTAGCGATGAGCACGATGATGGAGCTCGGCAAGGATGAGCCCCGGATCCCGTTCAAAACGGTGCTCGGTCACGCGCTGGTGATGAACGAAGAGCGTAAGCCGATGCACAAATCGGACGGTAACGCCATCTGGTTTGACGAAGCGGCCGAGGAATTGGGCGTTGATGTGATGCGCTGGTTATACGCCGCGACACCGCCCGAAAGAAACGTGATGTTTGGCCCCAAACATTGCGATGAGACACGTCGCGCCGTGATTTTGCCCTGGTGGAATGTCTATTCGTTTTTCTGCAATCTTGCACGGATCGACAACTTCAAACCGGATGAGCACACGGCTACGGCGGAGGAGCGGTCGCTGTTGGATCAGTGGATTTTGTCGGACCTGAATGAACTCGTTCGCGTTGCCAACGAATCCTACAGCTCGTTCGACGTCGGGAAATTTTGCGCCGAAGCTCAGCGGTTTATCGACGTGCTAAGCACATGGTATGTACGTCGTTCTCGGCGCCGTTTTTACGCAGCAGAATGGACGACGGATAAACGAGCTGCGTATGCGACACTTTACGAAGTGTTGACCACGTTTAATCGAATCGTCGCACCGATCATACCGTTTTTGTCGGAATCGATTTATCAAAACCTGGTCGCCAGGCAACTTTCCGACGTACCGGTTAGTGTGCATCACGTACCGTTCCCGCAGGCGAATGAATCGCTGATCGACGATTCGTTGTCGGCTCATGTGACCGCCACGATTCGATTGGTCTCGATGGGTCGATCCGCCCGGAAGGAATCGAAATTAAAAGTTCGTCAGCCTCTGGCGGAACTGCTCGTGGTTCCCGCGGATGAAACCGAAAAGAAAGCGACTGAGCTTTTTGAAGATCACATGCTCGAAGAGCTGAACGTGAAAAAAGTAACGCTCAAAGAGCAGGCCGACGATCTGGTGGAAGTCAAGATCGAACCGAACATGAAAACGCTAGGCCCGAAGTTTGGAAAAAATGCAGCGGTTGCACGGGCTGCGATTGAACAACTCGACGGCAAAATCGTTGAAAAAGCGATTCAAGAGGGAACGCCGATCATGATCATGGTAGACGGGAGCGAATCACCCATCAACCCGGAAGACGTCAATGTGAACCACACTTACGGTGAAGGTTGGGCGGGAGCGGCTGATGGTAAAACCGTTGTTCTGCTAAACACAACGCTGACTCTCGAATTGAAAAACGAGGGAATCGCAAGAGACATTATTCGCAACGTTCAGAATCTACGAAAAGACGCGGGACTGGACATCGCCGATCGGATCAAGCTTTCACTGGTGTCGACATCTGACTCCACGAACGAAGCGGTGCAACAGTGTCGCGATTACATCGCCAGCGAAACACTAGCAGTGGATATCCAGAATCAACCGATGGATTCACCCGACCACACGACAGTCAAAATCGACGGACAGGAAATGACCGTTACGCTATGCAAAGCTGTGTAAAGAATTGTCAAGGATTGCCGGTAGGCCACAAGTAGGTCGGGCTGCCCGGCAACGACCAGGATCATTTTCGACGGACAGAGTCCATCCTCCAGATGATTCAAAAACACTTGATGTTGAAAAAATTGGGTTAATTATTATAATTGCCGTAATAAATTCATCGATCTTCATGAATATAATATCATGACCGAATCGCACAACGACATGAACACGCTGCAACAACAACACGACCCGTCGACTCCGCGCACATCCGGGCCAAACTGGGTCACGATGATTGGCGTGTGGATGGTTGTGTTTTTGATGGTGTGGTGGGTGTTCAAGCCCGCTCAATCGACTCCGCTTCATAATCCGACGGCTACATCTCGACCGGTCACGCCACGCGACGATCTTGGTGCCGATGAACATTCAACGATAGACGTTTTTCAGCAGGCGTCACCCTCGGTGGTGTTCATTACCAGCACCGAACTTCGTCGCAGCATCTTCAGCTTCGACGCGTTTGAAATTCCCAGCGGCAGTGGATCGGGTCTGATATACGATCGCGACGGTCACATCGTCACCAACTACCATGTGATTCACCCCGTAAACGAGGGTCGAAAATGGACGGTCACGCTTGCGGATCAGTCACAGTGGCCCGCGCGATTTGTGGGTCAGGCCGCGGACAAAGATTTGGCTGTGTTAAAAATTGATGCACCCGCTGAACGACTGGTTCCCATCATGTTGGGTACATCAAACGACCTGCAGGTCGGCCAAAAAGTGTTGGCCATCGGCAATCCCTTCGGGTTCGACCAGACCTTAACCACCGGCGTGGTTAGCGCATTGGGTCGTGAAATCCAAGCGATGACCGGTCGCACGATTCACGACGTGATTCAAACAGACGCCGCGATCAACCCGGGAAATTCCGGCGGCCCCCTTTTGGACAGCGCGGGTCGCATGATCGGAGTGAACACGCAAATCGCCAGCCCCACCGGTTCCAGTGCGGGCATCGGTTTCGCCGTGCCGGTTGATATTGTAAATCGAATCATCCCGCAACTTATCAAACATGGCCGAGTCATTCGTCCGGGCTTTGGTGTCAACCTGTTGTCGGATGACATCACGCGCCGACTCGGCATCAAACAGGGCGTGGTGATTCGTGACGTCGGCGAAAACAGTTCCGCGACTCAGGCGGGATTTCGCGGAACCACGATCAATCGCGATGGCCGAGTACGACTCGGTGAC
>CBDTZI010000465.1:0-2859 GCA_965364865.1 uncultured bacterium
ACAGCGCTCTCGCCGCAAATCAATAGCGAAGCCACACGTTCGAGTGCGGATGAGGAGTTAAACCTGTCCTCCGTGAGTCCCGTGCGTGTTAAAGTTATCACCGAGCCGGAACTGCCCGGAGAATCATTATACGGTTACGACGTGATCGGATTGTGTAACGTCTCGCGCTTGCCGCAGGATCAATGGAAAAAACTGGAACGGTTTGTGGCCAGCGGCGGCGGTTTGATGATCTTTGGCGGCGATATGATCACGGTGGATAACTACAATCGATTTGGTTATGCTGAGGGGAACGGACTGCTGCCTTGTACCCTGAGCCATCCCGAACTCGTTGAGACCAACACCGATTCATACGGTGCGTACAAGTTGGAAAATCATACACATCCGATCATTGCGGAGTTCGTGGGCCATCCGTCGAGCGGTCTCTATCTGGCGAGGGTCGATCAATATCATCCGGTGGAGCTGGACGTGCGTCGCGGCGAGGTCATCTTACATTACACCAATGATGCGCCGGCGGTGATCCTGTCAAGTTTCAAGCAGGGTCGAGTGATGGTCAGCACAACCACCGCGAATATGGACTGGACGAATCTACCCGCCAAAGGTGATTTTGTTTCGTTGATGTTTAACGCGACCGCTTATCTTTCGAGACACCATGGTGACCACCGAAACCTGATGATTGGCCAGGACATACTTGAACCATTAACCGCAGCGGAAAGTTCGTTGTCATTGCGTATATCCACCGCGGATGATGCTTCGATTGAGCCTGCACTGGTTCCCAACGGTGAAGGACTGGCAATCAAATATGGCCCGGTGGAACAGGCGGGTTCCTGGAAAGTGAGAGTCGGCAAAAACGAACGGACATTTGTCGTAAACGTTCATCCACAGGAATCCAATCTGTACCCAATCGACCCTGCGCAGTTTGTGAACGACCTGGATCGACCGGTCCGGCTGGTGAACGACATTTCAGTCATCCTGGAAAAACCACAACAAGGGCGATCGGTTGAACTGGCTTCGATTACATTGTTCGGGGTGATGATCTTGTTGATGGCGGAGTCGTTGATTGCGATGGTTTTTGGAGCCGCTCGCGAAAAAAAGAATAAAACAGACGGTTTTTTGTCTTTCAAACGAGGATGAATTCGTGACGCATTGGATTGAATGGCTACTGGACTTAAAAGACATCCGCATCGGTGAAGATACGCCGTTGATGTTGGAGTGGAGTCCCAATGTTGAAGCCTGGATGTTGTTTTGCGTGGTGTTGGCAACCGGTGGCTGGATCACTTTAATTTATAAACGCGAACGAACGTCACCAGGGCGGCGCATCGTTTTGGCTGCAGTGCGTTGTATGATTGTGATGTTGGTCTTGGCGGTGATTTGCGGACCGTCGCTGGTCTTGCAACAAAATCGCATCGAACCCTCCCATGTGGCACTGGTGTTGGACACGTCACAAAGCATGGCTACACAGGACGTTTATGAAAACGAACCGATCGCGTCTTCCCTGGTGAAGGGGGCGGGATTAAGCAGTGTAGAAGAATTGGCGAGTTTGAATCGGTTGCAACTGGTGGAGTTGGCGCTCAATAGCCACGACGCCTCGCCTTTGAAAGAGCTACTCAAACATAATGCGATTCAGCTGATGACTTTTTCTTCCACGGTGGAGGCGAAGACTTTTATATCTTCCGAGAATGAGATCCCATCGCTGCTTGAGACCATCGCGGCGGAAAAACCGGACGGGCAAACGACCGATTTAGCCGGGGCGATCATGCAAGTCATTGAAAAATCTCAGGGACGCAGATTGGCTGGCATCATATTGGCTACGGACGGTCAATCCACACAACCCACGAATCTTAAAGATGCGCTCGATCTTTCACGCAGCAAGCAGATTCCGATTTTACCCCTGCGCCTGGGCTCAACTCATCGTGCACGCGATATCGAGGTCGGTCAGGTGCGATCGCAGGAAATTGTATTCGTGAAAGATATTCTGGCGGTGGATGTGCAATTGTCGGTATCCGGTTTGACCGAACCCACTACGGTCGATGTGAAACTGATCGATGAACGTAGCGGTGATACGCTGGTGACTGAAAAGGTGACGTTGGATCCGTCGAAAAGTACGCAACGGGTCGAGCTTCGTACCCGACCTCGATCGGTGGGACAGGTTCGTTATCGCGTAGAGGTTCCGCCGTTACGCGGCGAGCGCATCACCAGCAATAATATGGAACGCGTGGATGTGACCGTGCTCAATGATCGGTTGCGGGTGTTGTATGTGGACAGTTATCCTCGCTACGAATATCGGTATTTGAAAAATGCTTTGATCCGTGAACAAACGATGGACCTCAGTGTGTTGCTGTTGGAAGCGGACGAACAATTTGTGCAGGAGGGCACGGATCCCATTCGTCGATTCCCGGAAACCCCGGAAGAATTGAATCGATATGATATCGTGTTGTTTGGTGATATTGATCCACGCAGTGGCTGGTTGTCGGAAGCGCAGATGACCATGTTGCTGGATTTTGTAGGAAATCAAGGTGGCGGCTTTGGTCTGCTGGCGGGTGAACGATCCTCACCGAATCGTTTTGCGGGAACGCCGCTGGAAAAACTGATACCCGTGCGTATTGATCCAACATTTTTGGGGGATGAAGGCGTATCGCTGACAAGCGGATTTCATCCTACGTTGACGCCGGAAGGGCGACGCAGTTCGATTTTTCGATTCGCCGCAGACCGCAGTGAAAGCGATAAAATGTTTAACGCGTTGCCCGATCTGTATTGGATTGCGAAAACACTGGGCCCCAAGCCCGGCGCATCCACTTTACTGGAACATCCCACATTGCGTGGGGAGTCTGGTCCGATGCCCATTGTGGTGACGGGTCGATA
>CBDTZI010000466.1:0-2848 GCA_965364865.1 uncultured bacterium
GCTTTCCCTATCTTCCCATTCAATGGGGCAGCCGCACCGTCGGTGGTGCCCTGGGCTTTACTTATGCCTTTGACAGTTTGTACATGTCTTCAATGAAAGGCTTCTATCGCATCAGAGATACCGATGGCGACGATCAGTTTTTCATACAACTCAGACGCTCGCTCGATGATGTCGAGGTGGCCATACGTCAACGGGTCGAACATACCCGGAAACACGGCGATAATTTGCGATGGTTTAGTCATGATTCATTCTCCAGCCAAAAAATCCTTAGCCAATTGTAAGCCCCCCCAGCGAACCGTCCATACCCGCCGCCAGACACCCGTTTTCAGTCTCTGGATTATCCCCTTACAATAAATCGCATGGACGACAAGCAGCTCAGCGCGATTAAAAAACTCATCGCCACCTTTCCCAAGGAGCCCGGGGTCTATCTGATGAAAGACATCGACGGGCGGGTGCTCTATATCGGCAAAGCCAAGGATTTGCGATCGCGTGTCAGCAGTTATTTTCAACCCTCTGCCGACCTGCTCAACACGCGTGGCCCGGACATCTGTCGCATGATTGATAAAGTTGTAGACATCGACACCATCGAATGCGACAGCGAGGTCGACGCCCTGCTCAAGGAAGCTCGCCTGATTAAAGACGTGCAGCCGCCGCACAACGCAATGCTCAAAGACGACAAGACGTTTCCCTATATCGAGATTACCACCAGTGATGATTTTCCCGGCATCTATGTGACGCGCACGCCGCGACACAAGGGTAGTAAACTGTACGGCCCGTTTCCCTCGGCTCCGTCGATCCGTGACGCGGTCAACGCCATGCAAAAAGCGTTTAAGTTTCGTACCTGCGAGCTGGTGATTAAAGAAGAAGATGAAACGCGTCGATTTTTCAGACCCTGCATTTTGCACGCGATCAAACAGTGTACCGCACCGTGTGCAGCTATCATCAGTAAAGAAGAATACAAAAAAGATATCGATCGATTAAAAAAATTCCTGGCGTCCAAACGTACCTCGTTGATCAAACAATTGAAAAATGAAATGGAAGCCGCGTCCGCCGACCAGCGATTTGAAGAAGCAGCCCGCTGTCGCGATCAGATCAAAGCGATTGAGTCGCTTGCGTTATCCGGCGACGTCAATGAAGACGTGCAGCCCGAACTCTATTACACCGATCCCAGTCGTGGGCTGGAAAAACTGGCGGATTTGTTGGGGCTGGACATCCCGCCGCGAAGTATGGAGTGCATCGACATCGCTCACATTCAGGGTGCGGAAACGGTCGGTGCGTTGATCTGTTTTATCGACGGCAAGCCATTTAAGGCTGGATATAAGCGGTTCGGAATCAAAACGGTCGAGGGCGTGGACGATTACGCTTCGATTAAAGAGGTGATTCAGCGGCGATATCGTTACGCAGCTGAGGGCGACGAATTGTATCCCGATATTATTCTGATCGACGGCGGGCTGGGCCAGTTGCACGCCGGGCTGGACGCGTTCAGCGAGATGAACATTCGCCCGCCGATGGTGATCTCGCTTGCCAAGCGCGAAGAGGAAGTTTTTATCCAAAAGAAAAGTGCGCCGATTCGACTGGGCCGCAACAATCCCGCGCTGAAACTGTTGCAACAGATGCGCGACGAAGCCCACCGCTTCGCCCAACATTATCATCACGTCCTGCGCAAAAAAAAGACATTCGATCAGGACGTCCGCGAAGGACGTAGACCGCCAACAAAACGAAAACGATGAATTACAACAGATAGGTGATACCAATGTTTGAAAATCTTCCTCTCCAAATCGAGCCTTGTTACACGACAATCGAAGTGAACGATCCTGTTGAACTTTACAAAGGAAAAGTGAAAATCAGCAGTGGTCCTACAACTACTTACAACAAAACTGCCAGCATTAAACTAATCTGGTTACCGAAACCACATATTTCAATTTGTGTTGATGACTTCTCTGGTATGGACTTTGATTTGGATTTACCCGAGAAAAATGAATGGACAGTAACCATTCCGAACCATCCGAAGCCCCTATCGGTATCATGGTCGAATTCCACTGTCTCGGTTGGAGAGAATGCCGACAAACCTTGTACAATAGGAAAATTGAACGACGATAAAATTTGCAACAACAAAAAGTGGAATTACCTGCTCTTTCACCTGGCGAATGGCCCAGAATATATTGGAGATGCAGTTCGTAACTTGTCAAACACCGGGAGCCATAGACACCGAGCCTCGTTTGATGCAGGTTCCTGGCGTATCGATATAGACGCACTTCCTCAATGGTGTGATTATAAAGCTAAGCGAGAATTAAAGGCTTCCGGAGGTTACGCGATCACGCATGTAGGTCGGCTTGAACGAATCGACGGAAAAACTTTCGACGCCAAGGCTGCGGAAGTTCCCTTAGAAGCCATGGATTGGTTTTTTGCTTTCGTACGTGGTGCTTGGACTTGCCCCATGCTGCTTGTTGGGAAAAATACTAAAACAAATAAACGATTCGATACTTGGAGGTGTCCTCGCCTTCATATAGATAGTTATTCAAATCATTACTCTTGGTTCAATCAATTATCCAGTGAAGGATTTAATGTTTTTCCCGATATGTTCGCTAAACTTATGGACGCAAATTGGGGCGATTCTATTCGCAATGCTATACATTGGTTTATCATAGCGAACAAACCCGAAATCGTCACAGTTGAGGGAGCAATGATATTACAACAAGCCGCGTTTGAATTGCTGGCGTGGACATTAATGGTCGAAGACCGAAAGATTCTTAGTAAGAACGGAATGAAAAAACTTCCTGCTTCTGATAAAATTTGTTTGCTACTTTCACAACTCGATATACCTTTGGACATCCCGCATGAATTATGT
>CBDTZI010000467.1:0-2833 GCA_965364865.1 uncultured bacterium
CGCGGCCATCGAGGCCAACATCATGTCACGCATTAGACCCGTACTATAGTAACGGACAAGATAGTAGGTGGTCGCAACCAGCGCGAACGTGTAGGGCGTTTCAGCCATCACCTGATTGGCAAACGCGATGGTCTGTAAACTCATGGCGGTCAACAACCCCGCAACCAGCGTGATGCTTAGTTGTCGCGATAGTCGCCAGGCGGTAGCGGTAATAAACATGACCGTGCCCACGACCATCAGGTGTTGAAGAATCAGGATGACTGTCGGGCTGTATGAGCCGCAAAGTCGAAAAATACCCGCCAGAAAAAGCGGATACGCGGGGGTGCGCAGTAAAAACATTTCGTTACTGAAATCAAAACGTTCCGCGATGTCGGCGGACAATTCCAGATATTCCATCGACGTCGGCGTCACCCACAAATGCGACGCGGAAAACGATAACACATTGATCGCCAGGGCAAATCCCGCAACCACCCAGAATACTTTTCGGATATCTTCCGAACGGTTATTTTCCGGGTGAGGGTCTGAAAGAACATTTTGAATTTTCTTGATCATTCATTCAATCCTGATGTTCTAGCCTTCGGTTACGGGTGTGGGGAATTCGCTGATCCATACGCTGGTCAATAAAAATCGAAGATAACCGCGACGGATATCGATCTGCGAAGCGTATTGATCGTTTTGCATGAGCCGTCGGTGCAAGCAGGGTAAATGATAGAACGGAACGTGCGGGTACAGATGATGTTCGGCGTGATAATTGAAATTCATCGGCGCCAGAAAGAACGATTCAATCGGGTTGCAGTAGAGCGTTCGCCAACGCGGCAGGGCATGATCATTTCCTGCGACGTCTACGTGTTCCGCGATGCTTCGCAGCCGGGTCAGTACTCGTGTCCAGGTCGACAGCGGTAATAACCAGATCAGAAAATAGAGCGTACCATGACCGACATAGACCAACAGCAAAAACATCGCCAGTTGCGTCAGCGCCACGCCCAGCAGTTCTTTACGCGCGGGTTTGTCGCCCAGACACGATGTAAATTTTCGTTTACGCAGACTCATGGACATCAGCTGCCGAGCGGCGGACAATCCGATCATGTCACGAATCAACGCCGGCAGAATCACACGCCACGTCGCGGGAAACGAAGCGTAATTGGGATAGTCGGGGTCTTCGTCGTCGTGGCCCAGATGAAAATGATGCGCGAGATGCGTCTGTCGATAGGCCATCGTAAATCCCAGCGGATACGCACCCAGCACACGCCCGACCCATTCGTTTAATTTTCGTGATCGAAACAGCAGATAGTGAATCGATTCGTGATGAATCACGGAGAGGTGGTGTTGAAACGCACCCATCAGCACAAACGCCAGAATCAACGTGGAGAATGACTGTACATGAATGTAAAGCATGAACGCGCCGACGATTCCTGCGACCACACAAATACAATGCAGCGCAGCCAGTCCGTCTCGTCTTGTGCAATAGGGGGCAAGCTCATTTTTCGTAAGCGTCGATGCGGGCCTGGGTAGTGTCGGGTGTTGTTCGGTCATTCAATCTACCTTTCGAGCCACGAATCGAATCGCGCCACTTTGTTTAAGCAGGGAAGCTGCGATCGCAAAAGGCATCGCCGCGGAACAAAGCAGCGGAAAATACCAGCTTCGACCGGAGGTTAATCCGTGAGTGTCACGACGGTGGCGACGCAGCCAATGTTGAACTGATAATGCCAGGTGGGCGGAATAAACGGGGTGCGTAATCGCCATGTTGTCGAATCCGCAGTCGCGGAGCGTCTTTTTCATGGAAGCCGGCTGAAACAGCCACAAGTGGCGGGGGGCATGACCACCACCCCAGTATGATTTGAACAGGTCGGCGTCGAAACATCGCAGATTGGGCGTCTCGCCGATGACCATCCCACCCGGTTTTAACAGTGTTTTGATTCGCTGCAGCGTTTCGATCGGATTGCGCACGTGTTCGATGACGTGCTCCATCACACAGAGATCAACCGATGACGCAGGGATGTCCGCATCCTCCAGTTCGCCGGTCCAGACAGCTATCCCGTGTTGGCGAGCCTGATTGGCTGCGTCCGCGCGATACTCCACGCCGAGCAATTCGTATGATCCAAGTTTTTGAATTTCGTGAAGTAACGATCCGGTTCCACAACCCACATCCAGTATGGTGGCACCGCTCGAAACGTGTCGGATCAATTCCTTTGCCCGATCGCGACGTCGTCGCTGATTGTACCATCCCACAAATCGTGAACTGTGTGGTTGGTAGGCGTGATAGTGGTCGGGATAGGCCTGCGAGAGTATTTGATCATTGGGCATGGGATCGATGCGCACCAATCCGCATTGATCACAACATAGCCAGCGGTAATTTCCGGGTGCGCCGTATTCAAAATCTCGAACGCCCGTGGCAAAAATACTCGTTGTGGCATTCGGACAAAGCGCGCAGGACTCAACGCCTTCGATTGACGTTACAGCGGCGTCTGTCTTGAATAACTCTGCGGTTGAAGCGATACTCACGGTGGCCACTCACTTCTATATATAGATGGATACTTTCTACCTCATACGCTACCCCCATACACATTGAAACGAGGGGTATGCTGAGTATTAACAGAGTTTTATCGGAACAAGGTCGGTGGCACTTGATTTGGCTGAGGCAGGGGGGCTTTTCAGTATTGAAGAGGATTTTTGGACCTGAATTCGCTTTCGACAGACGGCGTAGAGCGACACGCCGAAACCTTTGGGGATCCACTTGGAGAATTTATGTTCGAGTACAAAAATGGAATGGAACACCTTGCCCAGGCTTGGCCCGACGATCCATCCGGGTGCGCCTTCCTTTTTCCGAAGCGGC
>CBDTZI010000468.1:0-2815 GCA_965364865.1 uncultured bacterium
TTTTGTGCCCATTACAACTGCTCACCAGCCACATCAATTTGAATATCCACAACTCCTGTGGTTACACCGTTTTCGATAAATGTTTCTTTATTCGTACCCCCAAGATCCATACGCCGTATCCGGTCGTTAAACGTCTGTGACCAGTAAACTTTTTGTCCCACAATATCCAAGGCCAGGTCAGTTACCCCACTGGCTTCTGGAAAGGAGGCCAGCTCATCAATGACACCCGTACCGTCAAGGTTTTTTCGTCGAATTCTGTCATCCCCGGCCTCCACCCAGTATATTTTTCTACCTACCGGATCAATGGCGATATCCACAACGTCGAGCACAACAGGAAAATCAAATCTAACGTCACGGTTAGTGCCGTCGAAATTCATACGAACGATTTCGTCGTTGGAACTGTGCGAGAAATAAATTTTCTGCTCAACAGGATCGACCGCAATGGCTTTGACTCCGTTGGTTAAGGGAAAATCGATGATCGGGATCGGATTTGTTCCATCATTGTTCGCTCGATAGATACGATCTTCAAAACTTTGAGCCCAGAAAATATTTCCGGAAAACGGATCCACAGCGATATCAATCAAATTGCTGGTTTGCGGAAAGGAGAACAGATCTTCCCCGTTCAGGCCGTCCGGGTCCGATCGACGTATCAAATCGTCTACAACCTGTACCCAGTAGATTTTTTCACCCGCAGCTTGTGTCGCAACCGGAAAAGCATATACGCTTACAAGTGTTAACAGAAACCAATGTAATTTGTTGTTGAGCATCTTTCCTGCCTTAAAAAAACATTATCAAACTTTCAAACACCCAATGTATCGATGCAGGCATGATATTATAATCACACCTGCACCGATTTAGCTTGGGAGTGTGGTAAGGGGTAGTGATAAATTATCTGTCACGATTTTTCGAATTACCCGTTCCGCGATGCTGTTTCATCATAGCGGGGGCAATATCGCAATTAGCACGGCACATATCTCTTTGAGCACGTGCTTCATCTTTACATGCATCTTCATCTGCATCGGTAAGCTCATCACCAAAGGCTGCAATGCAGTCTTCATAAAGTTGTCTCGTATCCTGCCCGCACTGATCATCGCAGTCAAACGGACAAGTAGCATTGCATGCATTACGAGCAACGCGTGACTCATCTTCGCAAACATCAATTTCATCACTGGTCGGATTATCACCCAACAGAGTTACGCAATCTTCAAATATAACAGTGGCATCGGTTTCACAAAGATCGCGACAATCGCTACCATCCACATCATCTTCAGGGCAGAGATCTTTACAAGCGTCACGAACCGCATCGGCATCCGCATCACACAGATCGATTTCATCCTGAGTAGGATTGTCGCCCAACGCAGTTACACAATCAGCAAAGAAGTTATCCGCATCGAGTTGACATTCATTACTGCAACTCATGGGGCATAAAGCTCGGCAATCATCCCTAAACAATCGTGCATCATCTTTACACGCATCAATATCCGCATCCGTCGCGCCATCGCCAAGTAAGGTTACACAATCATCAAAGAAGGCACTCGCATCCGCACTACACTGATCATGGCAATCCACCGGACAATCTACGCTACATTCTGCACGAAACGCACGGGCTTCATCTTCACAGACATCGATCTCGTCATTGGTTGGGTTATCACCCAGCGTGGCGACGCAATCGTCAAAAATCGCGCCAGATGCAATTTCGCAATCATCGCGGCAATCGTCGCCATCATCTGGGTTATTTGGACAATCGGCCCGGCAAGTATCACGAAATGTTCGTGATTCATCTTTACAAATGTCAATATCCTCATCCGTCGCGTCTGGTCCCATATCATCCAGACACATTTCAAACAAGACTACGGCGTCCGCTTCACACTGATCGTCACAAGATGTGTGTGCGGAGGCAAAACTGCCATAAGTCAAACCCACAACGGCACTCATCAATACAATTCTTACGTTCATCTTAATCTCCTGATTCAGTTAATCACGATCTTCTTATTACCCGCTTTTATTTATTTTGAAGTCATGAGACGGGCCCGATAACCAGATTTTGCCACGTTGGCTGTGATAGGCTATTTATTTCGCCCTTTCAGACAGTAACGCGTAAGATGTTGGACTGAAGGTCAAATAATTTACGATTTTTTTACATCGAAGTTGAATTTGGGGTACAAGCGTGATTAAATGATTGTTTCTTAATCCACTCAAAACGGGTATTATTGAGCATAAATAACAGTAAGATTTATTCCGTAGACTGGCACTAATTGTGGTGTCTGCAATGCAATTGATCAATTGAGGGTGTTCACATGGCAGTTTCCGGGCAGAACAGGTCCCACGACGATCAATTCGACCGATGGTACAAAGAATTGAAAGCCCTGGCTGGGTATCATCTTGGCCGGGAGCGATCTAACCATACGCTTCAGCCCACTGCACTAGCGAATGAAGCCTATCTGCGCTTGCATGACCAACCAAACTCTATGAAACAGGGGAAAACGCTGTTTTTATCCATCGCGTCGGAAATGATTCGAAGAATTCTTGTTGATCACGCACGTCAGCGTAATGCAAAGAAGCGTAGTGGAAAACTTCAGCAGTTGGAATTGAGTCAGATCAACATACCCGAATTTTCCGAGAATCCCATTGATATTCTCGATTTGGATGCTTCGTTAAAAGAATTGGCTGAATTAAATGAGCGTCAGGCTCGTATTGTGGAACTTCGATTTTTTGCAGGTTTATCGGTGGAAGAAACTGCAAAGTCAATGAAAGTGTCGGTGGGAACCATTAAAAATGACTGGCGGATAGCCCGGGCCTGGTTACGTGTTCGGAT
>CBDTZI010000469.1:0-2797 GCA_965364865.1 uncultured bacterium
CCCCGCCACAGGTAGAACCCGGGCACAACGAATTATTCGCTACACAAGTAGCGCCATCAAGACAATCGCTCGAATCTATACACCTTTCTCCGTTTCGACCGCCTCCATCACAGGTCATACAGGCCAAACCATAACGATCCCCACCTGAACATGCTAACGATCCTGGACTGTATGTATCCGGCAGAACCGAGTCTACCGGTTGACAGTTTGTAAGGGTACCGGGTATGAAACCACCTTGAAACTTGTAGGCTCCAGCGGATATCGACCCGGCGTCACATTGCCCGATCGTACTTATGAACTTGAAGCTTCCACCTGTCGAAGTTTGCGCCCCACCATCAATGCTGTTCCATTTCAAATCGTAACCACCACCGGTTTGTGCGAACGCTGATGCATTTAGAAACCAAGTGGATGCCAACAACACTAATGATTTTTGCAATAGCAATGGCATTCGTTCAATAACGTTCATATCGATTCCTCCGTTCATGGCTAGTGTATTGATCCAGCGGTTGACTGTGCTTCGTTTTCAAGCCTATCGACATGAGTAACCATGAATGCGTTCATTTGTTCCATTGAGGTATGTATCGTCGTCAGTTTGGCGTTAACCGTTTCCATCTGATGCTTGAGTTTCTCATGCTCCGCCTTCAATTCATCAAATTCATGATCACGAAACAACATGTGATCATGTTGTTGTTTGAAAATCTCAGTGTAGTCATTCGTGTTCAGTCCTACAGCCACGGTGATCATGCTGACTAAATCGTTTCGTGAATCAGACCATGCGCGGCCAAGAATTCGACCGAGGTGTTCGATCTTCAGGTCATTAGGTGAAACTGCTATACCGGTGCCGTCATCATGACCAGAGGGGATAATGTAATCGCCACTATGAACCACCCCGCGAACGAGAGCATGAACCTGCCCCATGAAAGCGACCTTCTCATACTGATCCGTTTTTTTTTCTGGTGGCATATTGCCGAGCACAATGGGCATCCGTGAAACAGCCATAATATTTTCGGCGCCCGCTGTTTTCTTACTAATCTTCCCTCCGTGAACTCCAACGATTTGACCTAATTGAAACGTTTCATCCGGATTGAGCTTGGGCAACCACTCAGCATAATCGGCACCGGCGGATACATAGGTAACACCTCCCGTCCCCGTAGCACCACCGTTTTTACAAGTTTGCATGAATCCCGCAATGGTTGCGGCTACAGCAATATCAAAAGGATTTGTGGTGACGAGTCCATCAAGTCCGTTATCTATCGCCCAGCAGGTAAATTCTTCAGCAGCGAGTAAGGTCTGTACAGATAGTGCTGCAAAATCTTCCAGGGCATCCCAGTTAATACTCGGTTTGACAAAGGTAAATTCCCATTCCAAGAAGTCAATGTTGAGGCTTCCTGTATTAAGAAATCCCGAAAGGTTCATTAAGTCATGGATTGTTGGAAATTTGTTGAGTATAACCAAAAGTGCATCGGAATCGAAAGCATCAACGACCAAGTCAAATCCTTCAACGGCGCCGACCTGAGTGCCGTCAGAACGATAAAAGGTGAGGAATTGATTCGTTGCGTTCGTACGAGCATTATTAAGTTGAACGGCAATACCGGAAGCGTTTTCGCCATCGGAGTTTTGAAACATGGCGATGTGATTGTCGGAGGGATGACCAGACGCTACGACGTGAAGGGCATAGTTGGGAATCGTAGTTCCAATACCAACTTGTCCTGATACCGTCAGTTCTCCTAAACCATTGAAATTGATCGTCTCAATACCCAGATTATTGCGAACGCTGATTTCACCCCCACTTCCGCCGCCCGACGTATCTCCATCCACTTTGACCGTTTGATTTCCTATTGAGTTGTAGAGTTTAAGTGACGCTGCACCATCACCGGAGAAATCATCTGCATCTACACCGAGTTGTAATGTCGGATTACCCGAATTGTTGTAGGTTATGATCTCATTATCGATCCTGACATCGTCAAGCCTTGTCAATCCATTAACATCGAGTTGTGCCTCCGGCGTAAGTGTTCCCACTCCAATGTTACCGACCTCGTCAAGAGTCAGAGAAGTCTCAATACCGACACCCATGCTAAACATAGACTGATTGGGAGCGGCGATTTTGGCACCCATCCAGAATTCGGTATCTGTCACACTTGATGCGGTTCCTGAGTTCCATCGACTTGTGCTAAAGAGGATCGCAGGGGAGCTTTTGATATCATTCGATCCCGTTGTTCGTGGTGCGTTCAGTCCGAGGAATCCTTCTGCGGGTACTCCGGCTCCAACGGAAAGTTCGCTGCGATCGACTTCAAGTAATCGACTTCCGTCATCGGCGGACACAATCAGGCCGATTATTTCCGTTCCATCCACTTGAAGTTGGGCGTCCGAACTTGTCGTACCTATACCGACTTTGCCGTCCTTGTCTATTCGCATTTGTTCCACTACACCTGCACCATTGCTCGTATAAAACCGCATGTATCCGGTCTGTCCGGCAACATCCTGCATCGCCGCGCCGATCCTTGCTAACTCGAAGTCTGTTCCCGTTGGTCCCTCGTCATCATCGAAGTTGCGCAGCTCTATAATCGCGCTGTCATTCGTAGTTGACAAGTTGCGTGCGCCGCGAATGCTCAAGCTCGTTGTTTCACCTGAGGTTGAGTCAGCACGGATCCTGAGTGTTGGATCGCTGTCACTGACCACATCCAGCTTCGTTTGCGGCAAGCTCGTCCCGATTCCGACGTTTCCAAATTGGTCGACGTATACGGCTTGTAGAGGGCCGTTGAGTGCAGAGTCCAGTGTATTTTTAGTTGCGCCAGCC
>CBDTZI010000470.1:0-2797 GCA_965364865.1 uncultured bacterium
CCGTTTGAGCCGGGATTTCATGGCCCGTAACCTGACGAGCCGCTTCGATCATCTCTTTCACGCTGACACCACAGCCCGTTCCGACGTTGTAATACCGAAAAACCGCCTCCGGTTGAGATTCGATCGCGAGGCAATGAATGTCAGCCAAATCTTCCACATGAACATAATCGCGTACACACGTTCCGTCCGGAGTCGGATAGTCGTCGCCAAAAATTTTGATTTGTGGCAACTGTCCCAGCGCGACTTTTAGCACCAACGGAATCAAATGCGACTCGGGATCATGATCCTCTCCGATCGAGCTATCCGCGGATGCACCGGCTGCGTTGAAATATCTCAGTGCGGTACAGCCCAAACCCCACGCACTGGACGAATCTTCCATCGCCCATTCGATCGCGAGTTTGGATCGGCCATAGGGGCTGATCGGAAATTTGGGCATGTCCTCAACGATCGGAACCGTGGGCGGCACGCCGTACACCGCACAGGATGAACTGAAGACAAATCGTTTCACATCGTGTTTTCGCATCACGTCTAACAGGTGAACGCTGTTGACGATATTGTTCTGGTAATACATCAGCGGATATTTCACCGATTCCCCCACTTCGGCGAACGCGGCAAAATGCATGGCTGCATCAAAATGACCCTGCCCGAAAGTCTCATCGAGCAACACAGTATCCACCAGGTCGCCCACGATAAGCGTCGCCCGAGAATCGACCGCATCACGATGACCCTTGCATAGATTGTCGAAGACGACCACATCGTGGCCGCCACCGCATAATTTTTTAACACAGTGGCTGCCGACGTAACCCGCACCTCCGGTAACAAAAATTTTCATGATTGTTTCTCAAACATTCGTAGGTCCAGTAGGTCGGGCTTTGCCCGACATTTCATTATTCGGCGGGCAAAGCCCGCCCTACAGCGGATGCCAACATCTCGATTGACAATATTATGTCCCTCACTGACCGTCGGGATTCGGGAAAAAACTTACCGGCTATGAAATAATATCCGCCAACTTTGAAATACTGATTATATTCGACTTCATCACAACAACGTTGCGACGGTTGGCTTCCACACCATTCGCACACGCCTCAGCCAGATACACCTCTTTATTGGCGTGGCCCTCCCGGCAATCGTGCATGTCCGCATTGTCCAAAACGAATGTGTGCTCTGTCACCTCGACAAGCTTACCGAGGTATACAATCGTCTCGGCGGTATCCAGCACGACCACTTCGTTGATCAAATTTTCAAATGGGTCTTTCATGTTTGCATCCGGCGAAAATCTACACGAACCCGCTCAGGATACTCCACCCTCACCGGTCAAAAATTTCATGCCCCGATCCTCATCATCACAGCGGAAGTCTAAACAGGCTTTTATTATTTCTCGACATATCCACGGAATCTATTGATGAAAACCTGAACTTCTGAGGGCTTTTGCATCTGCGATGATAATCGATAATATACTCGTAGCCTGACTTTTTACAGTATGAAACAGGCCGCGTCCTGATGGGCGCGGTTCGGATCGAATTTCCGCTCCCTGATCCCGACAAGTAGGAACGGTTCGGGAAAAAAGATGATTGAGATGAAATCCATGCAAATAGACATCATACCGCAACAAAACAGCCAGTGGGAACCCGACGCCAGCGGACGATTCGGCGGGTATGGCGGTCGATTCATACCCGAAACCCTGATGGCTGCGGTCACCGAACTGGGAAATGTATACCAATCGCTTCGCGGAGATCGGGCGTTCTGGGAAGAACTTCATCATTTGCTCACCCATTACGTGGGACGGCCAAGCCCGCTCTATCATGCGAAGCGTCTATCCGATCAACTGGGCGGTGCGAATATTTATCTCAAACGCGAAGACCTCAATCACACCGGCGCCCACAAAGTCAACAACACTCTAGGCCAGGTGTTGCTTGCGCAGCGCATGGGCAAACGAAGAATCATCGCAGAAACCGGGGCCGGTCAGCACGGCGTGGCTACCGCGACCGCAGCGGCGTGTTGCGGCTTGGAGTGCGTGGTGTACATGGGTGCGGAAGACATTCGACGCCAAAAATTAAACGTGTTTCGTATGGAGCTTCTCGGCGCCAAGGTCGTTTCGGTCGAGACCGGTCAGAAAACCCTGAAGGACGCAATCAACTCAGCCATGCGCGACTGGATGGGCACGAGTGATCATACCCATTACGTCATCGGCAGTGTCATGGGGCCGCACCCTTACCCGCAGATGGTCAGAGACTTTCAGGCAATCGTCGGGCGTGAAACCAAAGCGCAGATGACAGAACAGGTCGGACGATTGCCCGATCATGTGGTCGCCTGCGTAGGTGGAGGAAGTAACGCCGCAGGCATGTTTTATCCGTTTTTAGATGACAGCAATGTAAAGTTGATCGGTGTGGAAGCGGCGGGTGAAAAGCTGCAACCTGGTCGACACGCCGCGACGCTCAGCGTGGGTGCGCCGGGCGTTTTGCATGGGATGCATACCTATGTGTTGCAGGATGACGACGGCCAGACCATGCCGGTTCATTCGGTATCCGCCGGGCTGGATTATCCCGGCGTGGGGCCTGAACATTCTCACTGGAAAGACGTCGGTCGCGTACAGTATGTCAGTGCAGACGACGAAGTTGCACTCCACGCGTTTACGACGCTTTGCGAAACGGAGGGAATTATCCCCGCGCTCGAAAGTGCTCATGCGATTGCACATGTAATGCAAATCGCACCCGGCATGGCAGCGGATCAAATTATTGTTGTCAATCTTTCCGGTCGCGGTGATAAAGACGTCGTGGAGGTGGGCCGTTTGTTAAAC
>CBDTZI010000471.1:0-2781 GCA_965364865.1 uncultured bacterium
TGCCGTTTAAGCTCGCGATGATGGGAATATCCACCGCGTTTTTTAGAAGTGCAAGATGGTCGATATATTCCTGCGGGCCGCGAGGGTAGTGATCCATGGTGGGAAGAAAAGATAATGATTCTGCAAAACTATCCGTGCCGAACGAGTTGAAATGATCTTGCGTTTGGCTGTCGTGCGTAATCTGTTCTTCAAACAGAGAATACATGACCACCGCTGCGATGCCCGCATCTTCCATTGCCCGAACGGTTCCGACTTCGCGTGACATCGGCGACGCACTGGCGATCAGCGGATTTTTTAATCGTAAGCCTAGATAATTTGTTGTGACGTCCATGCGTTCACTTGATTTCCGTAATAAGGGTTCACTTGACCGCGATTCAGACGATCGGAATTTTCACATCTGGATTCGCTCGTCTTTCCAAATCATCATATCGTTGTCGCACCGCTTCTTGTGCAGTTTGCAAAAGCTCTTTGGATTCCTGTGGGTGCGTGTTCATCAATACCCGATAACGGTTTTCCATTTCGGCGTATTTGGATAGCGGAATTTTTGGAGGTTTGGAATCCAGCTGGAACGGATTCAATCCCTCACTGCGGCGACGCGGGTCGTAGCGATACAAAGGCCAGTGTCCGGAATCCACAGCCGCCTTTTGGTTGTCCATTCCCGTTCGCATATTAATTCCGTGTGCGATGCACTGACTGTAGGCGATGATCAGCGACGGGCCGTCATAACTTTCCGCCTCAATAAACGCTTTCACCGTCTGATTGTCGTTCGATCCCATCGCGATCTGGGCGACGTACACATTTTCATAAGCCATCGCAATCAGGCCCATGTCTTTTTTCTGCGTGGTTTTACCGCCGGCTGCGAATTTTGCCACCGCACCCATGGGCGTCGCCTTGGACATCTGTCCGCCGGTGTTGGAATAGACTTCCGTATCCAGAACGAGAATATTGACGTTTTGACCCGAAGCCATCACGTGGTCGACCCCGCCAAATCCGATGTCATACGCCCAGCCGTCCCCACCGATAATCCACACGCTGCGATCAATCAGCGTATCCACCACCGACAGCAGGTTATAACTTTCCGGAGTTTCGAGGTGTGAAAGTTTTTCTTTTAATTGATCCACGCGTTTTCGTTGCTGGGCGATGCCCGCTTCGTCTGATTGATCGGCGCTGAGAATGGAGTCGACAAAATCGGCATCCAGTCGATCGGCGAGTTGCCTTAACAAATTTTTCGCAAACGCATACTGTCGATCGATCGACAGGCGAAATCCCAGTCCGAACTCCGCGTTGTCCTCAAACAGAGAGTTGGACCAGGCGGGTCCGCGTCCGTTTTCATTTTTTGCCCAGGGCGTGGTGGGCAGATTGCCGCCGTAAATCGAAGAACACCCGGTGGCGTTGGCGATAATCGCCCGGTCTCCGTACAGCTGACTGACCAGTTTGACATACGGTGTTTCGCCGCAACCCGCACACGCGCCGGAATATTCAAACAACGGCAGCAGGAATTGCGATCCTTTAACCGAATCCACTTTCAATTGTGTTCGGTCAAACTCAGGCAGGCTGAGGAAGAAATCGTAGTGGCTACGCTCCCGCTTGCGTATGGGCGGTTGCGATTCCATGTTGATCGCTTTTTTTCGTGTTTCCCGTTTGTTCTTCGCGGGACAAATCTCCACGCACATTCCGCACCCGGTACAATCTTCGGGCGCGACCTGAATCGTATAGCTGAGTCCTTCAAACTCTTTCCCGCGTGCCTTGGTTGATAGGAAAGTGTCGGGAGCGTTGCTCAAACAGGCGGGATCATAAACATTCGCCCGGATTGCCGCGTGTGGACAAACCAACGCACACTTGTTGCATTGAATACACACGTCGGCGTCCCAGATTGGAATTTCCAGCGCGATGTTTCGCTTTTCCCAGCGTGCGGTATCGGTGGGAAATGTTCCGTCGACGGGCATGGCGCTGACCGGTAGTTGATCCCCCTTGCCTTCGATAATGCTGCCCGTGACGCGTTGAACAAATTCGGGTGCTTGTGCGGAGACGGGACGGTTACGGTGACGATCGGAGTTCACTTCATTCGGTACCGTGACTTCAAACAGATTGGCCAACGTGCCATCGACCGCGGCGAAATTTTTCTGTACAACCGCCTCCCCTTTGGAACTGTAGGATTTTTTAATTGCCTGCTTGATTTTTTCGATCGCTTCTTCTCGTGGAAGCACGCCGGAAATCGCAAAGAAGCATGTCTGCATGATGGTGTTGATTCTCGCACCCATACCGGTATCGCGAGCGACCTGGTACGCATCAATCACATAGAATTTTAATTTTTTATCGAGAATCTGTTGTTGCATTTCCTGCGGAAGTGTCGGCCACACCTCATCCTTGCCCGCCTGGGTGTTGAGTAAAAACGTGCCACCCTCCTCCGCTTGTTCGAGCATGTCCAGTTGATCAATGAAATTCTGCTGATGGCAGGCCACGAAGTTGGGTTGTTGGATCAGATAACGAGATCGTATCGGCTTCTTGCCGAATCGAAGGTGTGACACGGTTGTGGAACCCGCCTTTTTGGAATCGTAAACAAAATACCCCTGGGTGTAGGCGTCGGTTTCCTCGCCGATGATTTTGATGGTGTTTTTGTTGGCCCCAACGGTGCCATCCGAGCCCAAGCCGTAAAACAATGCCCGAACCGTATCATGATCTTCGGTGGTAAAATCAACATCGTAATCGATGGATTGGTGGGACACGTCATCCACGATGCCGACCACAAAATGATTTTTCGGTTTGTCTTTGAGCATTTCG
>CBDTZI010000472.1:0-2777 GCA_965364865.1 uncultured bacterium
CATAAAATAATCAACTACGGTACGATCGCAATTCCTGCGCTTTTTTCGGGTTCGTAATTTTATCCAATCACCTGTAGGTTATCGGTTTTAACGCAAAATCAAAACAAAAACATGATAAAACGATAATAAATTGGTGTTCGCAAATCTCTGTGATACACTTTACCCATAGAAGTTATCCATAGGTGTTACAAAAGTTATCGACGCGATGGGCGGGCTAAACCAGCCAGCGGCAAAACGGAAACCCGGGTCTTTCATCAACGATGGAAAATAGTATAGTCGCCAAAAATCGCCCCATAACAAGCGATCCTTCGATCGCTGATTTTCGGTCCATCAAGCAGGAAATGCAATACAGTTTTTGATGGTAAATGATCTGGCAGTGTACGTTTGAATCTGGTTGATCTTTCAGGGCCTATAATAAAACAAAGATAATACCGATGAATCTCAGGGGCGATATCAACCCTTGACGTAGATGCTTCTAATAAACGAGAATCGATGTTTGATTGGATTCGTGTCCGTAAATGCACGAATAAAGGGTAGAGCTTCCCATGCGTATGGATGAAGCCAGGAAGGCGACAAATAAGAAAATGTTGACGGTGAATCGGTCATTGAGCCGGATCTACGCGGATCCTGCGCGCGTCATCGCCCGCCCCTTTATACCCGGCGGAGACAACCGTGTGCGCGCTATTATCAACCGTGTTCTTGATCTCCCGGAAACCGAAGTCTTCGATATCCTGTCGCAGGTGATCGAAAATTTTTCTACGCGCCATCGAAACATCAAAGAATTATTCACTCGTCATTTTGACTATGTCAGCCACCACATCGACGGGCAATGGCCCATTTCCAACGAACGACGTTGGCTGATCGGCGCTTATTTCACCAATGAATACTCCCTCGAATCGGTGGCGATGTTTAATCCCTCAATGGTGCTTCATCCCGACCAAAAAGGATTGCAGGATGGTCAAGCTCGGTTCATCATGAGCCTGAGGGCGTGCGGCGAAGGGCATATTTCTTCGATCGAATTTCGTAGCGGCGTGATCGACAACTCCAACGCCATTACGTTTGATGCTATCGAACGATACGCCATGACCGCGAACCCCGTGGACGACAAGCTATACAACAAGCCGAGATTTTTTAGAAAACTCATCGAAATTGGCGCCTACAATCCGCTGGCGGATGGCGTGTTCGATATGCTCGACGATCATTTTACGATCGATGATATCAGAAGCGCGATTGAAAAGGCCAGGCCCGTAGACGGCTACGCCGATACCTATCGCGAACTCTGCGATCACATGATGTGGATTGCACATTCAAATTACCATCTTATTTTTTCTGAAGAAACGGACCTTTCCGAACGCGTGATCTTTCCGGTCAGCGAAAATGAGAGCCGGGGCATTGAAGACGCACGATTTGTTCGTTTCGTCGAGGACAACGGCGACGTAATTTATTACGCCACTTACACCGCGTACAACGGCTATCGCACGCTGCCACAATTTTTGGAAACCGCCGACTTTCGCAGCTTCAAAATTTATACGCTCAGCGGTCAATACGTTCAGAACAAAGGGATGGCGCTGTTTCCCAGAAAAATCGATGGATGGTATTGGACGGTGTCGCGACTGGATGGCGAAAACATTTTTCTATTGAAATCCGACAACCTGCACTTCTGGGATGAATCCCACAAATTAACCGGCCCCGTTCAACCATGGGAATTTATCCAGATCGGCAATTGTGGTTCACCCATCGAAACCAAAGAGGGTTGGTTATTACTCACCCACGGCGTGGGGCCGATGCGACAGTATTGGCTGGGTGCGATGTTGCTTGATCTGAACGACCCGACAAAAGTTATTGGCCAACTGAGCGAACCGCTACTCATGCCCACCGAAACCGAACGCGATGGGTATGTGCCCAATGTGGTTTATTCGTGCGGGGCCATGGTTCATCACAACGATTTGATCATTCCATACGCGGTCGCGGATACCTCTACCGCCATCGCGACAGTTTCCATGCCGGAACTATTATCCCTTCTGAAAAAGTCGTAGTGTTTTCAACCATCTTTATTCGGAAGATGCCTGCGTATTACCCAGCCGATAGGCTTCGTCCAGCTTGTCCAGTAGATATTGTTTGGTCATTAAGGTATTCAGAAGTAAAGGTGCATCAGGCTTTCCCGCCGGGTAGATCAAATTCAACGGTACGCCGGGACGATTAAATTTCCGCAACATTGTAGTGATTTCATCGTCTATTGTTGTGTAGTCACCCTTATAAGGAACAACGTCGAATTCCTTCATTTTAGTCTGGAAATCCTCGGTGTTAATGGCAATTTTTTTGTTCACCTTGCAGTTTGTACAATAGGCAGAAGTGAAATCGACGAAAACCATTTTTCCTGAGCGTACAGTTTTTGTAACTTCGCTCGCGCTCCAATGTCGCCAGGGAATTCCGTTAGACCAATCATTGCTGGAAGAATCAGAGGCCATTCTTTCGGCTTTAATTCTCGCCTGAGCATGGCCTATAGGATAAAGCACTCCGTATATTAAGAATGCACTGATCGCGATCATTAAAAACGCACTTCCACGATAACGCAATCGCTGCATCGCCGGCATTAATACATTGACCTTACCAAGTATCCAGCAAGCCATCGAAATGATGACAAAAAATACGAGTGTCCATTCCAATCCCTCTGATCCGATCTGTGTGATCAATGGGTGAATTAAAAGTATTACCATTCCTAGCAATAAAAAACCCATCACACGTTCAAACGTAATCATCCAGTTGCCCGGCTTGGG
>CBDTZI010000473.1:0-2763 GCA_965364865.1 uncultured bacterium
GAAGTTTCAGCAAGTTGTTAGCCCACCTATCCCTACGGATGGACGGATTTTGGCCATCGTCGAGAATGATTCATCTGGCACTGACCCGGCTCGTGGATGACGTCAGTCAAAAATACGAATTGAGCGAATCGCAGCGCCAGCTCTCTCAAAAAAACGCCATTAACCGCTGGGAAAGATTTTTAGAACAACATCGCACGACCGTTCAACCATTGATGAACGAGTTTCTGGAGATGCGGCTGGAGCTTGAACCGCCAACCAAAAAACGCGTTCAGGAATGGGCCAAACGCGTCGTGCCGGTTTTTGAAAATTACAAAAAAGAGATGGATCGTACGACGAAAGAATTTCGTAAAGTGTTAAACCCCCTACAGCAGGAGGAATTTGACATCGATATGATGCAGATGGGAGCCATGATGCGAATCGCCGGCGGCACCCTTCATCGATGGCAACTGGGCGAGTTCGATCCCAAGTTTTTCTGGGAACCCCACGAAAATCAACGCAACGCAGTACAAAACGAACTTCATGGCAAACAAGGTGCGACAAGCAGTGAACAACGCCTGTCCAGAACCAAAAAAATAAACGATCCCATTCTCAATGAGCTGGATGCGTGGGAGCAGTACGTCGAACAATTTATTCGAGATTACAACCTGGATAAAGGTCAGCGTGACGCCGCCCGATCCTGCCTGGGGGAATTGAGATTGCGAGCGCAAACCCACCGCGAGCGTTACAAGATGGAAATCGCTCAGCTCGAAAAGAGAATCGTTACGAACCAGGGTAGTGAAAAGGAATTTCAATACGTCAAAGCACTGCTCGATAAGCTGTACGGACCGGTTGACGACATGTTCGTGGAATTAAAACACCGCATCAATCAAATCCCCTCCGCCGAACAATGTGTAGAGGCGACCGTAAAAATCGACAAACAGAAAAAGCCAGAACCCACGAAACAGAAATCACCTGATCCAACCGGAGAAGGTGCCGGAAAAAAATCAGACGATTAATAAATGGTTACATCAGTCGTCGTTTACGCGTGGGACGGCGGAGCTGGCTGGAAATCGATTTTTTGGGAAGATTCTCCATATTCTTGACTTCAACCGGCTTGGGCGCAAATCGTGGATCTTCTTTCGGAGGCCGGGGAACAAAACCCTCAACCTTGCGTTCGGGGACTTCCCGGTTAATCAATTTCTCTATGTTGGTCAACAAGAGTCCCTCTTCCTTGTTGATAAAAGCGATCGCAATGCCTCGTGCACCCATCCGCGCGGTTCGACCCACACGGTGGACATAGACCTCCGGATCGTTGGGTATATCGTAATTAAATATATGCGTCACGCAGCTAACATCGATTCCGCGGGCCGCTAAGTCTGTCGCAACCAACACACGAATCTGATGACGACGAAACTTCTCCATCACCTGGTCCCGTTTTTGCTGGACCAAATCGCCGTGTAGTTCTTTGGCCGTAATTCCGACATCGTGTAATTTTTTGGCCAATTTTCGCGCGACGGCTTTGGTGTTGCAGAAAACGATTACCACCGGAGGATCTTCTTGTTTCATCACCATATGCAATACGCGAAATTTGTCGAAATTTTCAACACTCACATAAGACTGATCCACCTCGTCGACCGTCATCTTGTCCTTCGAGACGTTTATCTCAACCTGGTCTTTCATGTACTTCATCGAGAGGCGTCTGATTTCATCGTCAATCGTGGCGGACACAAAAATGGTCTGATGATCGGTTTTAATGCCGCCCAGAATCTTGCGAATGTCGTCACGAAAACCAATATCGAGCATTCGGTCCACTTCATCGAGAATCGCAAACCGAAGATTTTCGAGCTTCAACACACCGCGATTCATAAAATCCATCACCCGGCCCGGCGTGCCCACAACAAAATGTGGTTTTTTCCCAAGCTGATGTAGCTGGGTCGCGACTTTTTGCCCACCGTAAATCGCAACGATATGCAAGTCGGTATGTTCCGCCAACCGTCTCAACTCCCCCGTCACCTGCACCGCAAGCTCGCGTGTGGGAACCAGACAGATCGCCTGCAACCGTTGATCGGAATCCATCTGCTGCAACACAGGCAACCCAAACGCAGCGGTCTTACCCGTACCCGTACGAGCTTGACCCAGAATATCTTGCCCCTTGAGCGCAGGCGGAATGAGCTGCTCCTGAATCGGAGATGGCTGTTCAAACTTCATCTTCTGCATGGCTTTTAAGAATCGAATTTCAATACCGAGATCGGCGAAGGGTTGTGGTAAGTCGGGATGTTTCTGCATTATCTATCGTTCATGAATGTAAGGCTGTTTGGTGATTGTTCCAACATCAATTGGTGATTTCCTACGTCGCCATCGCTGAATGGGGGAAATGGATAGGCGAGACGCGTCCATACTCAATTTCATCTACTCTATTATCGTATATACTATAGCAAAAAGTTGATAACGTGTAAATGGAGAAGAATTATAGTATGGAACTGTGATTTTATACATCCTCCCGTTGTAGCTTGCGAAAGTATTGTACGGGGACATCGGTTTTGTAATCGAGCCGGTGAAAGAATTTCATGGAAATCTCATTATCCGGCTCGACCAGGGCAGCCACGATGTCTATCCCGTGCTGATGAAGGGCCGCTTCGCACGCATTGACCAATGCAGTCGCGACTCCATGGCCCTGGTGCTGAGGTAACACCGCCAGCCTGTTGATCCACCCTTTCCTCTCATCATGCGTGCCCAACACAACCCCGATCAGATCACCGCCGACCTCAGCCACCAGATAGCAAT
>CBDTZI010000474.1:0-2752 GCA_965364865.1 uncultured bacterium
CCCACCAACACGCCGAGAAACAAAACGCAATATCGGCACGTCGCATGAATCATCATGACATACGTCCACAACAACGCGCACACCAAAAAACAACTCAACGAAGCTTTCTGCACAATCCCGTCAAAGAAAATCGCCGGTGCAAAAAACGCCAACATCAACCCAGCCAGGATTCCCGAGCGTGTGCCGAACAGCCGAGCCGTCGAACTGGCTAACAGCCCCACCGACAGCGCACCCATCACCGACTGAAATAAGCGAACAACCAGAACATCCGAAATGAAAATCGAAAAAAAGGTAGCGATCAGATAGGGATACAGCGGAGCCTGATAAAACGTTTCCGTACCCCACCATTGACCGCCGGCGATACGATTTGCCCACGCAAAATAACCAGCTGCGTCTCCTACGAGGTGTTGAACAAAAGGGACGTCCGAAGTTTCGTAAACATAAACAAACCGAATCGCCAGCGCCGACAACACCAGTCCCATCAGCCACTTCCAGTTCAATTCGCCGCCACAAGTGCCACTATGTGGCACTATAACAGAAGGGATTTCCTTTGACTCGTTTCGCTCCGTTGATTTGTGTTGTTTGGTCATTGATCCGTCATCATAACACACCCACAAAATTTGCTGCGATGATCCACAACTCGATCTATTGAGACGCCATACTCATTCAAAAACTCCTCGCCATACCACCACATAGATGAATACCATGACAACGACACACTACATCGTGCGGGTGCAGCGCGACGAGCGATAGCCATAGCCCCTGACGATCACCATGCTTCATGATCGGGTCCGCCCAAAGCCAATGCCACAGATCGACCCATAAGTCCCGCAGGATGAAGCGACCTGCTCACAATCACAACAAACCGGCCTATGTATTACAACTTAGTTATTATTCATACATAAACCATTTCCAAACAGTAAACCATGCTTACTATCATTGTATGCGAACATGGCGAGCGGACATTGTCTTGAATGACGTTGACATCGTCTGCGATTTGCGGGTTGACGTAGGTATAGTACATACGACCATTTGCGCCACCACGAAAAAAATGGGCGTGCTTTATGACTTGTTTCACGTGAAACATCATTGCAGGAGCTATTTACTATCACAAATGACGATTGGTCGAATTATGCAGATGGCTAGCGAACCAACGGGTGGATCATCTGGCCGTATTTCCCAGTCACCACAGAAAAGCGATCCTTAACAATCAATACGTACACTGTTTCACGTGAAACAATAAAACGATGGGGAATGAAAAATCATCCGAGGATCGAATGCGACACTCACCCGAATCTACGTAAGGATCATCGAAGGTTCGATTTCAAAGAACAACACGAAACAAACAGGAAGAGTCGAGGGCGCACATGCCAGCAAGAGATCCCGCCATCCTCAACATGACAATAGAAGGTAAATTCGGAAATCATTACATCGCCGAACCTCCGACTGGGAAGCCATTCTTTCTCCAAAAAAACATTTGCAACTTATATATCGCTTCGTGTATCATCCAGCCAGCGAAACCAGCTCTGCGAAGGGCGAAAACATCGAATAACCTGAAAAAACGGACAAATATGATGGCAAAATCAATAAAAAGACTGGGCAGGGGACTGGATTCACTGGTGTCAAACCTTCGCGGCAGGGACGAATCCAAACCGGTTGATCAACAAATTATCCCGTCAAATGAGACTTCAAAAATCGACTCAAAAGAATCCCAATCCACTCAGGTGCTGACAGCTCCGATTGACGATCTTCAACCTAATCCGCTTCAGCCAAGAACCGATGTCGAAAAATCAGACATCGAATCCCTGGCGAAATCCATACAGCGGAGCGGACTACTCCAACCCGTCGCGGTACGAGAAAAACAGGGTAAATACGAAATCATCGCTGGAGAACGGCGATGGCAAGCCTCTAAATTAATAGGTATGAAGTATATACCGATCGTAATACACAAGGCCACAGACGAACAAATGCTCGAATTGGCACTGATTGAAAACATTCAACGTGAAGATCTAAACGCGATCGATCGAGCCTTAGCCTATCGAGAATTCTCCTCCCGATTCAACCTCAAGCCCGAAGAAATAGGCGTTCGACTCGGCGAAGACCGAACCACGGTGGTCAATTACCTCCGACTGCTCGACCTCCCTCAATCCATACAAGATTTTGTCTCCCAGGGTAGACTCAGTATGGGTCATGCACGCTGTCTGCTGGGTGTGGCTGACGATAACCACAAACAAACATTGGCTGAGTCCGCCATCCAGAACGAACTCTCCGTCAGGGCCCTGGAGCAAATCGTTCAGCGGGAGAAAGCGCCACGATCCCAACAATCCCAATCCATGGCTGCGCAACAATCACCCCGCTCACCCTACATCCACGATCTCGAAAAACGCTTTGAACAGTCGCTGCGAATGAAAGTCACCATCAAAGAGGGGAAACGAAAGGGCAACGGAAAAATTACAATCGAATATTTTTCGCTCGACGATTTCGATCGCATTGCGGAGAAATTAAAGGTGGATCTGGAATAACGAAAAACTACAAAAACAGCGATATCAATACTAGTTTGTACATCTCACACTTTCCCCGAATGCTCCCGTAGAGTATATTCGTAATTGGTGATATTCATCATTACTTTTCCATCGCCGATTGTAACGTGCCGCAAAAAGACACTAGCGCATCGCTACGCGGTTGGACGATAATCTCTGGATGATCCGTATTTGAGATCAGCAATAAACAACAACCAATAAAACTATAAAGG
>CBDTZI010000475.1:0-2748 GCA_965364865.1 uncultured bacterium
GCTTTTAACAAGGTCAGAATTCTGCGGATTTGTGAGGTGAATCCCCTGTATTTATCTGTGTTTTACCCGTTTCAATAATAGCTGGTTTTATTCGACTATTTTAAAGTCGAATCGATTCCTCGTTGCAGGTATCCTCGCGGAGATGAAAATCGTTACGTGTGATGGTTGTGCTCACGACCGTGTGGGTTCGTGATGAATGAAAAATATCCGCCAGTTCTTTCCCGTTGGTGATCAGATGTGCAGGGGTCAGCCACATCGATATGCGAGTCATGATTCGTTCCATGCGGGCAAACAGGATACCCATCCACCGAAAGAACGATCCATAGCCGCGGTCTTCGCTCTGCATAATCGCCAGCGGATTCCCCACGATCCAGTGCACCACGGGTTTCTTAAAAAGCGCAGCCAGCAAATACATACACCACAACAGGGGCTGACTGCCGCGTAAGAAAAATGCGTCGCACGACCGAGCCATGTTCCAGTATTGTCGAATAATTCGATCCGGGCGTTTCAATGCGTGCAACGAATTTCGCTGAATGGCCCAGGGATGTACAGTCATGTTTTCGCTGTCCAGTGGATAATCGCAGGTGTCGGCTCGATCGGAAGGTGTTTGCGGAGCAAAATAGCGGATTTCCTTCACGCAGGGTGCAAGATGTTCCACAATCCGGCCAAACGAGTGATGGGTATACCACTCTCCGTCGCGTTTCGTCACCGCGTTACCACAAACACCGAGTATAAATTTTTCCGAATGTAATGACAAAAGTAAACTCGTATCTCTTTCGCAAATATCCCGTAACTTATGTATCTGATTCCACCGTCGTCGGCGAGTTGGCCGGTTTCTTTGTCAGTAATCGCCGACTGGTTTGCATCAGTTTTTGAATGTCCTCTATTGTAGGCACCAATAATATGCCCATGGGTGTTTTACTGACTTTCATGAAAATAACGATCAAAATGAGCGCTTCTACGGTGTAAGCGATTGACATTGAGATCGATACGCCCACCAGACCCCACAGGGGCAGGAAAAAATAGATCAACACAACATTGGTCAACACCGCCGATCCGATCGCGATCGAATTGATCCCCGGTCGACCGACTCCGTTAAAGTAGGCCGCCAATATTTTAGGAATGACCCGAATCACGACGCCGATCAGCAAAATCTGAAATGGCAGGAGTACGGGAAGAAATTTAGGCGATAACACGAACGCGATGAGCGGTTTGGACAAAATAAACACAATCAAAACAACCACCATGGTGACGGGCCAACACAAGCGCACGCATTGAGCCACCGCTTTGCTTTTGCCGGAAGGGTCCGCAGACGCTCTTGGCAACAAGGCGGTTTGCAGCGCCTCCGCCACCATCCATAACCGAGCCGCCAAGGTCGAAGCCGCCGCGAACAAACCCAGCTCGGAGACCAGGACCGGTGACAACGCAAGAACGATCGTACCCATCTGCACATTGGTCATGCTGGCCAATCGTCCGAAATAATATCGTAACCCGTAACTCAGCGACTGACGCAGCTGCACGAGGGTGGGCATGACGAAACGAGCCGCGTGACGAATCCGTAGGTGGAACAATGCGACGATCGCCACCAATCCTTCCGAGCCGGCATGAATCAAAATAGCGATGCGCACATCCAGATGTACAAAATAAGCAACGACAAGCGCGATCAACGCGATCGCGCGCGGCGCAGCTGTCAGTAAGGTGTAGGATTTCACCGATCCCATACCCAAATAGAGTTGTGTAAAATAAAGATAAAAAATCGTCGCGGGGATACCGATCAGCGAAATGCGAAACAGTTCGATCGGCGCTTTGTTGAGAAACTCGAACGTGGTGCAGGTCAACGCGTAGCCCGCCAGGCAGGCCGTCATGCTGGCCAACGTTGCGAACATGACGCTTTGTGTCATCGCCCCGGAGACAGATATTTTTTTTGAGCCGACAAAATAAACGTTGGCCATCTCCTGCCCCATCGCGCAACTGAACGACAAGAGCGTGGCGAATAAAATACATGCGGCGTACTGTCCACGTCCTTCGGGTAACAAATACCAGGCCAGGCACGCCTGAATTCCCAGCCCCGCCATCGCGCTTACGCCACTGGCGATAAAAATATTTTTTGCGTCACGGGCGTAGGACTGCATAGCGTTTCCAGTAGTTGATCATAAAGAGTATTTATTTTCCTGTACGTTTCATCGCGCTGTTTGGGGTAAAAGGTTTTCGCCTTTGACGTTTTTGGTATCGCCAGGGTTATGCGGCTGCGGTGTTGAATCGTGCTCATCGTGAAGCTGGCTTAATTTTTCTCGTTGTGATAATTCCGCCAGCAACAGACAAAACGTTACGGGGATCCAAAACCATTTTGTGAAATGTATGGTATGGGTTAACGAGGATAGCCCGACAAAACAGAGTAGCATCATCGCCGCAGTTCCGGGATTGGCTTTGCCTATTTTGTGAGTATGTTTAATCAACAACCAGAACCCATAGAAGAACAGAAACAAAGTCACGGGCCCACCATCAACGATGGCGCTCAAGAATGTACTGTGGATGTCGTACTGAAGATTGCCAACCTCAGCCATTTTGTATTGCGTATTTCCAAAACCAAATCCCCAGGGTTCCTGTAGATAGGTGTTGAACACCATTTTCCAAATGTACCATCTCGATTCGGTTTGCAGGCCACCCTGCGTGTAGAACATGCTTTCGATACGCTCTAACAGATCGGAAGAGCGTCGTGTAGGGAAAGAGTGTAGATCTCGGTGGTCG
>CBDTZI010000476.1:0-2742 GCA_965364865.1 uncultured bacterium
GACAGCGACATCACCTGCCCAATGCCCTGTAGCGGATGTTTGACCAGGGTGCCAATTGTCCATTGCTCAATATCTTTGGGCAATCGTCCCGGTTCCGTATCGCGCTGATACACGCTGCGGGTCGGATGAGCGGACTCGTTGCTGGTCCATTCTATCTCAGAAGTGGGTAGTTCGTCGAGAAAGCAGCTTCGCGTGGTGCGCTCGGTGATGCCGCGCATCATCCGCCAGCGGGACCGGGTCAGCGTCAGGCGATGTTTCGCACGCGTCATACCCACAAAGCAGAGGCGACGCTCCTCCTCGATATCTCCGTCATCGTCCATTCCGCGAGAGAACGGCAACAGCCCCTCCTCCGCGGCGATGATGTACACATTGTCAAATTCAAGCCCTTTGGCGGCGTGCAACGTCATTAAAGTCACAGGTCCGTCGATGGTTTCGACGCTGTCCACATCGCTGACTAATGCGGCGAACTCCAGCCAATCGGTAATGGTGGCATCCGGAAATTGTTCTTCAAACTGGACCGTGGCGTTGATCAGTTCGTCCAGGTTGTCGCTGGCGGATTCGGCACTGTCCTGATCGTTGTTATAAAGCGCCCGCAATCCCGAATGGCTCATAATATGTTTCAAGGCTTCGGAGGGCGTTTTTTCTAACGCGCAGGTCAAGCTTTGAATCAACTCGGCGAACGTAGCCACTTTCGATCCGGATCGACCCACCGTTGCGAGGTCGTCTTTGTTTTGAAGGACGTCATACAGCCGAATGTTTTTCTGTTTGGCGATGCCCAACAGTCGATCAAGGGTCGTGGGTCCAATGCCGCGCGGCGGCGTGTTAATGATCCTTAATAGCGCCACTTCATCTGCGGGGTTGATCAACACACGCAAATAACAGATGACATCCTTGATTTCCTTACGATTGTAAAACTCAACACCGCGTGCGATTTGATATTGAATTCCCGCACGAATCAACGCCTCTTCCAAACCACGGCTCAACGCGTTCACACGGTAAAAGATAGCGATTTCGCCGGGTTTTGTACCTTGTTGGATACGCCGATTAATATCTTCGGCGATGATCCTCGCTTCGTCGGGGCCGGTTTCGCACTCAATCACCCGCACGGACGGACCCTCGATATTTTCCGTCCACAATGTTTTTTCTTTACGTTGCGCGTTCCCGCTGATCAGTTGATCCGCCGCTTGAAGGATGTGCTTCGTCGATCGATAGTTTTGTTCCAGTCGGATAATTTTGGCGTTGGGATTGTCCTGTTCAAACGTCAAAATGTTCTCGATGTTCGCGCCGCGCCAACCATAGATCGATTGATCGGGGTCACCGGTTGCACAAAGATTGTTGTGTTTCTTCGACAGCGCTCGAGCGATCAAATACTGGGCCATGTTGGTGTCCTGGTATTCGTCGATCAACACATAACGATAGCGCTCTTGCAATTTATCACAAAGCTGTTCGTCTTTTTGCAGGGCCATCGCAAATTTCATCAGCAGGTCGTCGAAGTCAAGCCCGTCCATTTGTTGGATCAGTTTTTCGTAGCAGGCATAAATCGCCGCGTGGTTTCTCGACTGCCAATCCGTAGCCCCGTCGTCAAACTCAGCCGGGGTGAGCATGTCGTTCTTGGCTTTGCTGATCACATGTTCAACCCGAGCGGGTGAATAATTGGTCGGCGACAAATCACAGAATTCGACCGCTTTTTTGATCACTTTTCGACGATCATCGCGATCCAAAATGGTATAATGGGGTGAAATCCCAATTCGTTCAGCGTGAATGCGTAGCATTTTTGCGCAAAACGTGTGAAAAGTGCTGGCGGTAATGCCCGGCTCCACATTGAGCATTTCGATCCGTTCGCGCATCTCTTTGGCGGCTTTGTTGGTAAAGGTGATCGCCAGAATGTTGTAGGGCGAGGTCACGGTTTGCGCAAGATAAGCCGCACGACGGGTGACGACGCGCGTTTTACCGCTACCCGGACCCGCGAGTATCAAAAGAGGACCATCGGTATGAAGAACCGCTTCGCGTTGAGGTTCGTTCAGCCCTTCTAGAAGTTGATCGGTTGATGTTTCCGTACTATGTCGCATTGACACTGTATATCCGTAGTTTTACGGATCGTCCAGCAAATACAACAATTCACAACAAGAAACATTTTTGCAGTATCGTATGAATCGGGTTAGTTTGTTGCGATGTCAGTGATCGGCCATGGTATTGATCTGGTGGAAAGTGAACGCATCGCTCAGGTGGTGAATCGTCACGAACAGCGATTCCTTGAACGGATTCTTACACCGGCGGAACGGGAACGAGCGAAGCAATTCAAAAAAAATCCGATTCCTTATATTGCCGGTCGATTTGCGGCCAAGGAAGCGATTCTGAAAATGATTGGTACGGGTTGGCGTGGTCAGATCGCCTGGACCGATATGGAAATTTTACCCGACGACCTGGGTCAACCCATCGTAACGTTGCGCGGCGAGACTGCGCGAAAAGCGGAAGCGATGGGGATCAAAAAAGTCATGCTTTCCATCACACACACGGATCATTACGCCGCCGCTTCTGCGATTGGTCTTTCTTCATAATGTAACGTCGGGGCTTGTCCCCGGCGCAAGGGATTTTGCGCCACCCACAAGGGATGACGTTACCGACTAACGAAAAATTCACTTTACAATTCCCATGATCGAAAACTTATTCTCGAATGAGATAATCTGATGTTTATGTAACAATGAACTGCAAGGTTCCGAAATATTTTAAGAAATACAAACG
>CBDTZI010000477.1:0-2717 GCA_965364865.1 uncultured bacterium
GCGAATATATATGTTTAAATCTGTTCACGTTGGATCCCATTTGCGACAGTGGGTTTACGTTGGATATAGATGTGATTAACGATCCGACGAACTTGTTGGGCAAATGCACCGAGTGCGGTAGTGAAGGCCAATTCGTGTGCGCGAATATTGCTTTTCCGGATGAATTGGGATGTGACTATGATTTTTGGCCTGATCCAGAAAATTTGTTGATCACTTGTACCGCATGCGGCTACCACAACATAGGAATTTGCGATTCTGGGATGCCCTGTGCCATGGGACATCGGGTCGCGACAGCCCCTCTCGGTATTCTGCTTTGCGAATACTCTGGTTACTCAGAAGAGCCTACGACGAATAGTACTGTCGTAGTACCGACACAAAAACGAGACGAGCCGCTCTGGGGCTGGGCCGATGTCCATGAGCACCATTTCGCCAACCTGGCATTTGGTGGTGCTACTTTCTGGGGATCGGTGTTCGACGAACGCGGCGTCAACGCTTCGTTAGCCTGGTGTGATTACACGCACGATTTTCCAGTGTGGACTCCAAGTCTTGGGGCGACTGACGTAGGCCTCCCGAATCCAAGTATACCGCTACCCGTTCATTACAGCTGGGGCTATCCGATACACGGAAACATGTTTGCCTCGATTTTGTTTCCGTTCATTCCAACACAAGGTATCTACGGATTTATGAACAACATTGCCACCCACGGTGATCCCCTCGCGTTTCACCTGCCAGGTGGAAACGGACTTTTCGACGGCTGGCCTACTTATGACAATGGTGGACATCAGCAGATGTACTACAAATGGTTGGAGCGGGCGTACGAAGGTGGGCTGCGACTGATGGTCAACCACATGGTAGATAATGAAGTACTATGCGAGATTTCGTTTCAGCGAGAGGGTTTTGGTGAATGCAATGATATGATCAGCGTCGATCGTCAGATTCAGGCTACAAAAGATCTCGTTGCATTCATTGATAACCAGTGCGGAACTCCAGGTTGTGGCTGGTACCGCATCGCCACGTCACCCCAGGAAGCTCGCGATATCATTAGTGACGGTAAAATGGCGGTTATTCTCGGTATTGAGGTAGACAGCCTCTTCGATTGTAAGCCGAATGCAGACTTCTGCACCGAAGAGTACATTAGTAACCAACTCAACCACTATTACGACCTGGGCGTTAGACACTTGTTCCCGGTGCATCTCTTCGATAACAGATTCGCCGGAGCTGCGATGTACGGGGAAAATTTTGTCATCGCTGGTTTCTTTGCCACCGGAGAACACATGCAGACGTGGGACTGTTCTGAGGAAGGATATAGCTTCAAGGCAGAGCTGTTTGACTTTTCCAATCCCATCACGTTTCTCGATATCGTATTAGCGTTAGCGCAGCTTAACGCGCAGCCTCTTATCGATTTCATAGCAGGTATCATCGACGATCCCATTGGAGTTATGTATGCTGCGATAGCCGCCATCAAAGGACAGCCTGTCTTTGACCAGTCACAACAGGCTCATTGCAACGCAAAAGGGCTTACCCCGGATGGAGAGATTCTTCTCAGACTCCTGATGGAAAAAGATATGATCATCGACATTGATCACTTGTCGCATCGTGCGTTGGAGGGATACAACAATGACCAGGGTGTGTACGTTAGAGGCGCACTGGAAATCTTTGAAGATAAAAACAACGAACGGGGGTACACTTATCCGGTGATTTCCGGTCACGGGGTAATCATGAGAGACTACGATTCCAATGTCAACATTGACCTGGGGTCTGAGTACACACATACCGAAAGCCGGGTAAAGCGAATCAGGGATTTAGGAGGAATTGTTGCGGTGAATTTTCCCAGGGGGAAGTGTCACACAACCAGAGAATTCATCATGGGTGACGGAAAGAGATTAGCATATAACGACATTGTCGATATCATGGACGGTGACTTGGAGGCCGACATTCCTTTCTACGGAGAGGGGCATCCCGCCATAGCACTCCTACTTGATATGGGCTCCTTTCTACCACAAACGGGTCCACGGTTCGGCGAAGATCTCGCAGCCGATTGCAATGGTTGCGGTCCCGGCGAGGGGTGCGATGCTTACGACCCGAACGCGCCGAGGCTTGAATATCCTTTTGCAGCTTTCGACGGTAGCGGTGAATTCGACGTACAGCGAACTGGAGACAGGGTCTTCGACTTCAACACGAACGGATTGGCACACATAGGTATGATGCCCGATCTTCTTGCCGATGTGAGAACCCTTTTCGGGTATCACTGCACTGGTGGCGACCGGGACGGCAAATCGTGTACGACGGACAAAGATTGCCAGGGCGGTGGAGTTTGTGAGCCGCCCCAATGTGTCGGTGGCGACCAGGTTGGGGAATCGTGTACGACAGATGCAGATTGCCCAGGTGGGCATTGTCCTTTCGCCGATCTCGATCCGATTTTCAACTCGGCGGAAACCTTCATTCGTATGTGGGAGCGGATTGAAAATTGCACACCCGATGCCACCGCGCCAATCATCTCTTGCCCGCCTGATTTAACGATCGATTGTGACGTCTCCACTGATCCCTCAAGCACAGGCATAGCCATCGCCAGCGATGTGTGTGACACACCGTCTGTAAGATCGACTGATCACATTGCGGGTGGAAGTGATATGACGATCATGCGCAATTGGAAAGCAACGGATGCTCAGGGAAACATATCTGAATGTATGCAGACGATTACCGTATTCAACACGAAC
>CBDTZI010000478.1:0-2681 GCA_965364865.1 uncultured bacterium
TCACCCCACGTCGCAGCGTCGGCGTCGGTAAGCAACAGTGGTCTTCTTTGAATCGCATGAAACAAATCGTCGGCGATTCGTTTACCCTGCAGGTAGGGAAGGTTAACCGAGCGAAGGATTGTGTTTCTTTGCGAGTCGAGCGGTCCGGGCAGTGCGATGGCGATGGGTAGTACGCGGTCGTTATTTTTGTCTCGAGAATTAAAACCTTTCCCGGAATCGCGAGCACTGGCGGGCAAGCCGCCAGTGGCACCCAGGTGCTGAGAATCTATATTCACTGTTAAATCTTGCTCGAGTTCATAGATGGATTGCACTATCAGCGAAATGAACTGTTGGCTGTCATCGCCCCTCGGCGTTGGATGTTTCTGGAAAGAGAGAACTCGTCCTGTGTTGGTGACGGCTCCTACGCGGATAAACGTTCCGCCCACATCGATTCCGATCGCGAGATCGATGCCAATCATAGTGGATGGAGGGGCAGCCATGGGATCACATTCGAGACGACGCGAGTCGTCTAAGCTTGGGAACGAGCGATTTTCTCAGCGCTGCGCGCGATGGGCTTTGCGGATCCATGATCGGCAACCCGCGTGAGTCGAGGCGTTCAAACAAAGAATTATAAGCGAAAGCTGCGTAGTGGTGGTTGGTATAGGATGTTCGATAAAGCTGCTTGGAAACGACCGATTCGTTTCGTTTGTCGAACATGATCCCCATCACGATGGTCGTTTTGGATTGCAGGGGAAGCCAATAGTTAGCCTGTTTGTCGAAGCCTCGCATGTTGCCTTCGTAGTTCATGGGGAATACGGCGTCGAGCAGATTTTCGTTGATCCATCGCCGGGCGTCTTGAAAATGTTTTTTCTTGGCACGATTGGGGTTGGCTCCCACCGCGACGCTGAGTTTGATGGTTGGTTTGATGTGCTGTTGCATGGTGCGGATGTTGCGTACGAGTTGATTGACCTGTTCGGTGCGCCATACATTCCATAATTGTGGGGCGCTTTGTGGTGAGTGGCCTGTTTTGCTTTTGAACAGAGCCAGCGTTTTCGCATCGCGCGGATAGTCGGGCACGGTCGTACCGGGTGGATAAGCATCGTTCCATTCGTTGGGGAAGCGGAGGTAATCCAGATGTAAGCCATCCACGGGGTAATTCGCTATGATTTCGTGCATGATCGCGGTGATGTAGTTTCGCACTTCGGGGTAGCAGGGGTTCAGGTTGTTGTACCATCCCAGCGGTTCGCGTTGGCCGGTTGCGTCATGCCAGAACCAGTTCGGTCTGGTGTGGTAGAGTTGATGTTTGTTATTCGGCGGTTGTTTTCCGCGCCAACCGGGTATGGCGTTTGCCCAGGCGTGGATCGCCATTCCGTTGTAATGCGCTTCTTTGCAGGCGACCGCGAGTGGATCGAAGCCGGGATTGCGTCCGCCGAGTTCGTCGGCCCAGGGCTCAATGTGCGAACGATAAAACGCGGTGCCGTTTCCGCGAACCTGGAACATCACCGTGTTGAATCCGCTCTTGCGACAGTTATTCATGATGTGTTTGATGTCGCGCGGTGTTTTGTAGTCCCATCGGGTCACCCAGATCGCACGAATCGGTCCGGTGGATCCATCGCGAAAAGCGCCGCGCATGTTGGGGTGACATCCTGTGGACAGGATGACTGCGGTTGCACCCAAAAGGAATAGTTTTGTTTTATTCATCCAGAATTTTTCCAACATGACCCTCTACCTCGGTTAGTAGTTGTTCCGCTTTTTGTTTCGTTACGTTTTTTTTGTTCATGACCAGCGCGGTTTTGACTTTGCCGTCCGCGTGATCAAGCAGGGTGCGAGAGGTCTCTCGCGATAAGCCCGTCAGGCTGTGGACGATTCGAATCCCCCGGTCGATGAGTTTGGCGTTGGATTGCGTGTTCATGTCCACCATCAGGTTTTGATAAACTTTTCCCGATTGGACCATCGCGATCGTCGTCACCATGTTCAATACCATTTTGGTGGCGGTCCCTGCTTTCATGCGCGTGCTCCCGGTCAGCACTTCCGGCCCGGTGATGACACGGATCGACACTTCCGCTTCATCGGCTACCTGGTCAGCTGAGACGCAGGCGAAAAATACGGTTTTTGCGCCGAGTGTTTTCGCGCGTTGAAGCGCACCGTGCACGAAGGGTGTGGTTCCGCCGGTCGCGATTCCAAAAACTACGTCCCTGGCGTTGACGCGGTGTTGGTCCATACTGGATCGTCCGTCCTGGGCATGGTCCTCTGCGCCTTCGATGCTTTTTGTCAGTGCATTGTTTCCGCCGGCGATGATGCCGACCACTTGTGCCGCATCGGATAGAAACGTGGGCGGACATTCTGAGGCGTCGAGCACGCCGAGCCGCCCGCTGGTGCCTGCGCCGACATAGATCAATCGGCCTCCACCTTGAAATGCCTGGGTGACCAGATCGATAGCGCGGGTGATGTCTTCGCGTGCCGCTAAAATGGCGTCGGTGATTTTGGCATCTTCGCGGTGAATCAGATCGAACATTTCATTGATCGACATTCGGTCGATGCGCGTGGAATGTTCATTGCGATGTTCGGTGGTGAGTTCGCTTCGATCTTCCATGATGAAATCATAGTACTCAAAAAAAAGATTTCGCCAACAAGGGGGGGTATCAGAATTCAATCACAGGCTGTGAGTGATGGATCGCGAATGCCGTTATCACAATACGGGC
>CBDTZI010000479.1:0-2673 GCA_965364865.1 uncultured bacterium
AATTCCATAAACGCCTTGCCGAACGCACTGCTGTTTCCGAGATTCCCGCCGGGCCCCACGATCCAGTCGGGCACTTCCCAGTTCAATCCCTCGAGCACGCGATACATAATCGTCTTTTGTCCCTCGAGCCGAAACGGATTGACCGAGTTCATCAGATAAAGGCCCAGCTTGTCCGCCGATTCTTTGACCAGTTTCATGCAGGTGTCGAAATCTCCCTGAATTTGAATCGTGGTAGCCCCGTAATCCAACGCCTGGGCGAGTTTACCCAGCGAGATTTTATCCCCGCCGACAAAGACGACCGCCTGCATGGGATTACCATCAGCCAGCGAAGTTTGCTGGGCGTACATGGCTAACGACGCGCTGGTGTTACCGGTGGAGGCACACGCAACACGACGGCGACCGAGTTTCCTGGCCATGGTAAACGCCGCCGCCATCCCGTTATCTTTGAAGCTGCCGCTGGGGTTGAAGCCTTCGTATTGCAGGAACAATTGGCCGAGTTTGATGGATAGGTGTTTCGCCAATCCATCCGCCTGTTGCAACGTTGTTTTACCTTCGCCTATGGTGACGAGTTTTTCGACGGGGGCGAAGGGGAGCAGTTCACGAAACCGCCACACGCCACTGATGTCCAGTGGGTTATTGGATCGGCGCGAATTGAAAAACGATAATTTTTCAGGCACGTCGCACTTTGACCAGTCGTATTGCACATCGATGAGCGATCCGCACTTTGTACATGCGAATAGCACCTCGCCTATGTCGAACTGCTGTTCGCACTTTGGGCTAATGCATTTTTGATATGCTGTATTACTCATAAAGATTAGTCATCCCGCCCGGCCATGGATCGCTGGCGGTTGGTTTCTTCTTCGAGAATCTGTCGTTCGTGGGTGGTGAGTGATTTGAGGCCGCTCTTGGATACCTTACCCAAAATGCGTTCGACCTCTTGCTGGCGTTTTTCTTTTTTCTGTTGTTCACGTTTGGCTTTATCAGCGACTCGCTTCAATTTTCTTCGAGCGAAGAATCCCGGTTTTCGCGGCCTGGGTTCATCCTCTTCGAACGCGCCGTAGCCGCGAGAAAAATCGTATCCGAATTCGCCTTCCCCGGGGCCGTTCGCACCGCCGGTTTCCCGAATCATTTTTCGCGTCTGCCAGCAGGTCATGTAGCCAAACACCGCGATCATCAACAACAGCCAGCTGTCTTCTATGAATAGTCCAAACAACCCGACAGCCACCGCCCCGACCATACCGGTAAACGTGGCGATCATCATGGACTCGGTATAACCCTTTTTTGGCCAGAGATACGCCTGCAGCACACGCCCACCATCAAATGGAAAGATCGGCAGCATGTTAAAAAGAAGCAGCATATAACTGATGCCGTAAACACGTATCACCCAGTATTGTCCTTCGGAAAGATATAGCGTTGTGTCTACCGGCGTCATCGGGTGGATCGGGTTCCAGGGTACCGCTCCAAAACTCCCCACCCAGAAAACCAATACAAATGAACAGATCGCACAGATGATGACATTGACCATGGGTCCGGCAATGGTCGTGATCATGTGCGCTTTGGGTGTGTTGGGCGGGCTGGCGTAGGCGAGACCGCCGAGCGGCCAGATCAGAATTTCGTTGGCTTCACCGCCGACGTAACGTGCACCGAAACAGTGGCCAAATTCGTGAATGAGAACAATCAAGAATAAAATGGCGTAGCTGCCCAGCGAGTATTTCAATATCGTCAGCAGCGGGATTTTGACACCCGAGTCGGCTTTGGGGATTTCCATGGCGATCATGATGATCGCAAAGATGATAAACGAAACGTGCAGACGTAGATCGATTTCGAAAAGTCGTCCTATGCGAAACGACCAGTTAATCGGATTATCTAATGGTCTGTCGGAAAAGCCCATAATGTTTCTATCAATAAAATTTCGATCTTATTTCCGAGACGCGCCCGTCAGGAAGCGGGAAAAAGTATTCATCAGTAATTACAAATTACGAATTACAAATTACAAAAAAATTTGGGTGCCCCATTCTTGCGAAGCAAGGGTGGGGGACGGACTATTAAATAATTTGCACCAAGTCATGTATGTAGAGTGCCACGGTCAAGCTTTGCTTGTCCGTGCCTACCTCTATATTCATCATGCCCGCGCGAGTAACTGAGCCGCAGGTTTCAGCCTGCGCGGAGTTAACTGGGTACTATTGGCCGCGCAAGCTAAAGCATGCGGCTCGGGTAATAACACTTCGCGTTCACACCCGATCGACTCGACCGGCCTGGGCTTCACGCTCACGTTTACGATCGGTGGCGTCCTGGAGTTGCCGCTTCTCCTTCTCGGATAAGCTGTGGATACCCCCTTCGTACACCTTTTTCAAAATACGATCGATGGTTTCTTCGTCATCACGGCGTTGCTGTACTTTGGCTTTGAAACCCTTGGGTTGTTTCGTTTTGCGTGTGTATCGACGTGGGCCACCAATACTAGGCACGCCCCATTTTGTCGATGACCACCATGCGTCACCTTTCATCGCCCACCACACGCCAAACACCAGGCCCGCCAGGTGACAGGCTTCGCCGCCGAAATTGGATCCGCGTTCCATGATGGTGAACAAGGATATCCCGGCGAAGATCATCGCGGCGGTTCTTATTTTCATGGGAAAGAGGAAATAGATGTAGACCGTCGCCTGGGGAAACAGC
>CBDTZI010000480.1:0-2667 GCA_965364865.1 uncultured bacterium
CTTTTCCTGAAAATCTGTTCACGGGTACACAAGTTTACCCCTGTCACCCGCCTCGAATTTTCTTACGCTGGCACCCATGCGATGTCGAGGATCGTGTTCGTCGGGTTCTCGGTGTTGAACACCGCTTTCACAGCCATACCCATTTCCGGCTCGCCCTCTTTCATGTAACTCATCATCTTGGTGCAGACGCCATCCAACTCCACCGTAATCAGTGGGCAAGGAATACTGGCTCGAAACAGCGCCCCGGGATAAAGCACAGTACTGTGGGTATACACTGTTCCCGTCGTGGGCGCTTCCACCCACTCCATTTCATGCCAGCAGTCCGGACATTCGCAGCGTGGAGGAAGCCATAAACGTTTTTCCTCGCACTCGGAATTGGTGCAGCGCGTCGCCAGCAGCTTACCTTCCTGTAAACCGATGAAAAACTTTCCCCAACCACCATAAGAGTGGAAGTGGTCCCAGTTTTTCTTGTTTTTAATAACGAATGGATCTCTGCTCACCACCTCAGCCGTGGTTCCGTTTAATTCAATAGCCATATTAATAGACCTTTCTATTTTGTTCCGAGACGCAAACTTTTGCCTACGTGTAATTCAGCGAGTAATAATACCCGCGGCTCGGGAATTATTTTGGTTTTTCCATAATCGAAACGGTCACGTGACTTCCGGTTCCAGCATGCGAAATCGCACAGGCTCGTTTGGGATTATCCAGCTGTAAGCTTTTGAAATTGTCCGGTTTTTTCTTACCGTACCGTTCCCATCGTTCGGGGTCGGCGTGGAACTTGTCCCATTTTCCCTGCAATTGCCATAGCAATTCGACAAGCTGGAAAACACCCGTCGCACCTACGGCGTGCATGGTACCAATCAAACCACCGGAAAGGTTCGTCGGTAGACGACCATCAATATAAGCATCGCCGGACTCAATAAACTCTCGGCCACGCCCGTAAGGACGCAATCCGATATCTTCGTACGTTTGAATATCGCTGATGGTGAAAGCGTCGTGCGTTTCCAGATAATCAAAATCCTCAACCGGATCATGAATACCAGCCATGTTGTACGCCAGATAAGAAGCCATCCGTGCAGCCAGGAATGAACTAAACCCAGGCCATTCATGACGATTGCCCTTGAAGAAATCTTTGTAAGTATCTTCGGTTTCGTTAGGCAGCAGCAGGATGGGCATGTTACGACGGTCGGCGGTTCGCAGGGTGTGCGTTCCACCACAAATCGCACTCAGTTCCATGGGGTTGTCCGAAAGCTCAAACGCTGTCTTTTCATCGGCCAAAATCAACACCGCAGCTCCCACACTCATCACGCAACATTCTAAAAACGAAAGCGGATCCGACACCATCTCGTTTTTCAACACATCTTCGACGGTGTATTCGCCGGGGTTTTGTGAATAAGGCGAATACCTGGCATAGCCGTGATTCTTACAGGCGATTTGCGCCAGTGTTTCGCGTGGTACGCTGTTTTCAAATTGATATCGCTTGGCCATCAGTGCGTAGTAACTTGCATACATCCAACCCAGCTCGCTTTCAAAATCCTTACAAGCGGCGCTGGCGATGTAGGAGTTCCCTACCTTGGTGGAAACTTCATCCATACGCTCCCAACCGACAATCGGCACGCAATCGGCATAGCCGGATGCGACCGCCTGAGCGGCGGCGAGTACGGATGACCCACCTGTGGCACCACCGGTCTTGACTTCAATATTACCCAGTGGGTCGAAGCCGATATAGTCGTGAATTTTTGATGCGGCTAATAGCTGATCACCGAAGTGGTCAGCGAATTGTGAATAGACGACCCAGTTGACCTTGCGTCGAAACTCTTCGGGGGAAACCTTGAGATCGTTTTCCTCGACAGCCATCCGTAATGCTTCGGTGCACAACTCCGATGAGTTTTTTTCGGGGTATTTTTTACGAAAATCTGTCATCCCGCCAGCAACGACGTAGACCTTCTTCTCGAACTTTGGAATTCTAAGATTCCCAGACCCAAATTTAATCATAACTAGCGTTCCTTCATTTTGTTTATCTTACGCCCGATGGATCACACCAACGGCTCGGGCTGTTGCTTACGTCTATGTATTGTTCATCACCGTTCGAGGATTCGATTCTCGATCCACGCCATCATTATGGATTGAATGGGGTACAGCAATTTTGATGCCGAATTTGGAGTCCACCCTGACGCCCTTGCGAATGGGGATACCTCCGTGAACCCCTCCGTGGGGCCGGGATTCTATCATCTTTTGTCGAAACCGGCTACGGTGTGGAGAAGGGTCTGGAAGTTTGCATTTGGGACAATACAATACCGGTTTTTCAAATTTGTGGATGGAGTAGAAAATGGCTGAATTTGTTCAAAAATCGCTACAAAACCAGATTGCGACGGTGACGCTCAATCGACCGGAATTGCACAACGCCTTCAACGAGGTTGTGATCGAAGAACTGACGACGGTTTTTCGCGAGCTCGGAGAAGACGATCGAGTTCGAGTCGCGGTATTTGCGTCTTCGGGTAAATCTTTTTCCGCCGGTGCGGACATCAACTGGATGAAGCGAATGGTGGATTATTCATTCGAGGAGAATGTTGCGGACGCCAACAAAATGGCGGTCATGCTGCGAACCATTCGCGAATGTCCCAAGCCGGTGATCGCCAGGGTGCATGGTGCGACGTTTGGCGGCGG
>CBDTZI010000481.1:0-2645 GCA_965364865.1 uncultured bacterium
CAAAATATCCGCCTTACGGGCAACCGCTGCTTCGCAGGCGTCGTAGGCTACCGCCCCCGGGTCCGCACCCTGATCGTGTTTAACGATTTGCACGCCGATTCGTTCCGACCAGATCGACAACTGTTCAACCGCCGCCGCCCGAAACGTATCGCAAGCGCCGAGAATGACTTTTTTACCCTGATTCGTAAAGTGTTGACCTAGCTTGGCGATGCTGGTGGTCTTACCTGAGCCGTTAATGCCGGTCACCAGAATCACCGTGGGGCCCGACGAGGAAAATTGAATTTCCCGATCGGTTTCGGGCCATAGTGAGACAATGTGTTTTTGCAGATAGGGTTGAATTTCCTGTTGTTCGGAAATTTCACCTTTTTTCCACCCCGCCTGAATCATGTCGACGAGTTTGGTTGTCGTTTTGGGGCCAAAGTCCGCAGAGAGCATCGCGTCTTCCAATCGAACCAACGTATCGGAATCGATTTTCTGCCCGATGTGTATGATGCTGCGAAACCCGCTGACGATTTTGTCGCGTGTTCGTGTTAAACTTTTTTTGAATCGATCAAACAAACCCATCGATATTAGTCCTCTGTGGGTGAAAGGTCCTGTTGTATTTCCCGGTAGATGTGATCGAGCACTCCGTTGATAAATTTCGGCGATTCCTTACCGCCGTATTCTGCGCAGATATCAATCGCTTCGTTCAAGGCCACCTTCGAAGGAATCTTTTCATCGAACATCTCGACCACGCTGATGCGCATGATGTTTCGTTCCACCGGTGAAATTCGAGAAAAATCCCATTTGGTGGAAGCCGACGCGATCAACTTGTCGATGACTTCGCGCTGTCGCCACAGTGAAGTCACCAGTGACGTCGCGTAACGGATACAATGGTGGGCCGGGGCATGTTCCGCAAAAAAATCCTGCAACGCTGCCGAAGATTCATCTTGTTGAACCTCCCATTGGCAAAGCGCCTGCATGGATAAGACACGGGCCTGACGACGATCTTTGGTCATCCGTGTTAACTCGATCCGGGTAGTTGTTTGATCAGGTTGATCAGTTCGATAGCACTCAGCGTCGCTTCGACCCCTTTGTTCCCCGCTTTGGCTCCGCTGCGTTCCACTGCCTGTTCGATCGTGTCTGAAGTGATCACACCAAACGTCGTGGGAACACCGGTCTCCATCGCCACCTGTGCGATCCCCTTCGCCGCTTGACCGGCGACATATTCAAAGTGGGGCGTCTGACCGCGAATCACGCAGCCCAGACAGATCACCGCATCGTATGAACCACTCGATGCCAGTTTCATGGCCACCATGGGCAGCTCAAACGCGCCGGGTACATGGACGCAAGTGACGTTCTTCTCATCGCCGCCGTGCCGCGTGATCGCATCGATCGCCCCGGACAGCAGTTTGGAGGTGATAAATTCGTTGAATCGGCTGACGACGATCGCAAAGCGAGCGCCGTCGATGATCAGCTTTCCTGATATTTCCTGAGCCATACGTTAATGTTCATTCCTGTGAGAAAAGTCAACATTTTCATTCAAAACTGCAATTGTGGCTATCGTCGCGTTCGGGTCAAGCAGGGTGTTCAAAACACAGGCTTATCGTTCAAAGCAGAACCGAACCGTGAATAATCGGACACTGGGAAGATCAAACTGATTATCGGGGTATCGCAGAGGTCAAAGGCCGAAAATAGTGGCTAAAATCTCTCGAAAAAGATCGAAGATTTTGCAGGAAAAGTTGATTTTCGAAGTCTCTGGACACATAATAGTTCGTAAGGCGTATCCAAACATAACAACGGGGGAGCTATTGAACCCGCTTGCTTTTGCAGGCGAGGGGGTTTCGGATCCATTTGTTGACTGGGGTAATGATTTTGTCGAGCTTTTGTAACACAATCAGTGGGTTTATGGGCAAAGTGTACAGCCAAAGGGTCTGTTTGGCCTTATTGTGTACACTTACGGCGATCGTCCTGATGCCATCACGCTCGTTGGCCCAACCCGTCAAATTTCCGCAGATCAATCGTGACGCTATCGATCATCTCGGTTTGCATGCCGGTAAAGTGGTTTCGCTTGATCTGAAGCAAGGTGGTGTCGCCAGTGATCAGCGTACCGTGAACTTCGCTTTTGAGTCCAAACAATACTCCCTCGAACTTCGTCCACATTCAAACCGATCGGAGGACTATAAACTGATCGTGCAACATGCGGACGGTTCTTATGAGGAGATCACTCCCGGCCCGGAAAAGTCAATGCGTGGTAGTGTTCTGGGAGTCGAAGGAAGTGGGGTTGCGGCTACTATTTCCAACGGTGAGTTAACCGCTCGGATTATCATGCCCGACCACTCTCAGCTTTGGATCGAACCCCTCGCGGGCAAGGTCGCCGGTGCCAAAGCCAATCAACACATGATCTATCACGGTGATGATGTGATTCCATCCGGTGGAAGTTGTGCGACGTTGGATCCTCCGTTTGATCCCGATGCAGAACCCGCTGAACCGCTAAGTGACACAAGTTCGTCTTCTGGGTCTGTTGCGGGTACAACGGTGTGTACGGGGATTTTTAATACGGAGCTGGCCATCGACGCGGACGTGGAATACTTCATCGATGAAGGCAGCAGCGTTGCCAATGTCGAGGATATGGTAACTTCCATTATTAACGCGACGAACCTGCA
>CBDTZI010000482.1:0-2635 GCA_965364865.1 uncultured bacterium
TTTGAGAACTGGCCCGTGGAAGTACTTCCATAAAAACGGTGAAAAAAGAGCGATCGTGCAATGTCAAACCGCCGTTGCGACCACGCACGCACTTCGCGCACAGTTGCGATCCGCCAGGATGCGCCTATTGGGCGACATGCTACACACCCAGTCCAAACGGCCCGCGTCACACGAGAACACCTGTCTGCATCTGTCACGGTTTGAGTTTTTCCAACCCTATCTCAAGAAAAAAATCATGGTTCAATCCAAACCGCCCGAATCGTTTGGCACGTTTGTGGACGGAAAATATGACGTCACCAGACCGCTGCACGCCGCCATCGTGAAGAGGCTTACCTGTCTCAATACGCGCGACGCCGATGCGTTTCGATTGTTGAGCGGAGATCGGGAAGACCTCAACGGGCTGGTTGCGGAAAAATTTGGCAACGTCATCATTTTGCAAAACAGCGACATGCACCCAAAGATAGCCGCTTCGATCAAGGACATCGCCCGCTGGTATAAACGTACGCTCGGCGCAGAAGCGGTGTACTACTGGGATCGATCGAAACCGAAAAAAACCCGAGCCGCGGGCTTTAGCCCGCGCGGAGATGGATCACGCGACACATCTAAGCCAATTTCCCAGCTCCTCCTTGGAAAACATGTACCGGAAGAAATCGCAATCAAGGAATCGGGCCTGACCTACGGGATTAAGCCCGGCGATGGCACAGCCGCGGGTTTGTTTTTAGATCATCGCAGTAACCGAATGCGGATTCGCTCGATGAGCAAGGGTAAAGACGTGCTCAATTTGTTCGCGTATACCTGCGGATTTTCGGTCGCCGCCGTCGCCGGTAAAGCCAACAAAGCCGTCAGCGTCGATCTATCCGCGAAAATGCTCGAGTGGGGTAAGCAGAATTTCGAGCGAAACAATCTGTCGATCGAGCCTCATCAGTTTTACGCGTCCGATTCGATTGAATTCCTTAAACGAGCCAGGCGACAGGAAATGTTGTTTGACATCATAATTCTCGACCCGCCCAGCTTCGCCCATGGCCGAAAACGCAAACAGGATTTTTCCATCTCCCGCGATCTGGCGACCCTGGTCTCTGAAGCGTCGAGTGTGTTAAAGCCCAAGGGTGTGATGATGGTTGCGACCAATTATCGACGTATGTCGTTCAAGGGTTTGCGTGAACGCGTTGGGAAGGGTGCTCGGGCTGCGAAGCGTCGTTATCATGTCATCGAAACCCCCAAACTCCCCGCTGATTTCGCCATCGACCCCGACCACGCCAAAACCATTTTCGTAGAGTTTGAGTAAAAACAACTCTGGTGCGGTTCCAGCGATAGCTTCCCCCCTTACCAAGGGGGGATTCAGGGGGGTTTTTCACCACCAAGTCACAAAAATAAATTATGGGTGCCCCATTCTTGCGAAGCAAGGGTGGGGGACGGAAATATTTAATTAGTCGAAATGTTGGGTGCCACTGGCGGCTTGCCCGCCAGTGTTGTGCGGACTTGCACATTAATCAGAGCCCTGAGCGCCAGCGATGGGTGTTCTTATGAAAACAGTATTACCTTACGCATGCAAGTAAACGACACCGGTCGCTTGCGCTCTCGGCTCGGATTGGTTCATCGAACCGAAGCGACTGCCCTATTCTTGCGTAGCAAGGTTGCAAATCCCGACTCGTCGGGGGTGGGGGACGGAAATACCTGAGTCGACACAAGGTGTTATTTGAGTAAATCCGCACTCTCAATTACAATCCATGACTATGTCAGACGCTCAACAACACGACATCCAAACCGCAACCTCAGAATCCACGATCCCCAAAGATATCTATTGCCCCAAGTGCAGTTATCATCTTTTCGGTACTGAAAGTGATCGTTGTCCGGAGTGTGGCTACTCGTTATCCTATCTGATGTGTGAAACCAGTAGCATCCCCTGGGAAAATCGTCGTGAAATCGGACGAGTCAAAGCATACTGTCAAACGGTATGGTGTATGTTTTTTCACCGTAAACGATTCGCCGAACAATACGCCAAGACGGTAAATTATCGCGACGCTCGAATGTTTCAGTTGATAACAATTGGTCTCGTATTTGTGCCTATCGTGATCGTTGCTATTGTGTTTTCTACAACGATTATTTCGGAAATTCAGCAATCCAACATCTCGAATAATCCACTACCTTTTCCTGCAGTGAATACCAATCCTATAATTTGGGAACTTCTCCACAAAGAAGTATGGCCTATGATTTTATTGTTGGGCTGTATTTTCCTTTGCTTGTTATTTGTCACCGGAGTCGCGAGTTATTTTTTCCATCCCAAAGAATTGTCCATACAAAAGCAGAATAATGCGATTGCTTTAAGCTATTATACTTGTGCACCTCTGCCTGCGTTGATGATTTCATTGATTGCGATAGGTAGCTTGTATTGGAATGAAGTGTTTACAGGTTGGGGATTATATACATTCATCGTACTTTCAAGTGTTTTACTGATCGTTAGTTTTGCCAACTGGGTGGATAGTGCTGCCCTACTGTATTGCTTAATCATTCCCCATCGCAATAGAAAAATAGCTTTAAGATTTGCGCTACCGTTACTCTGGTTATCATATGGAGTATTGATCCTAGCTGTCCTGCCTGTCCTATCTGTCACCCGCCGCCTGCGACTCGCTTGCGC
>CBDTZI010000483.1:0-2618 GCA_965364865.1 uncultured bacterium
ATAGTGTATTGTGCACTCGTGACGAATTACAATAGATCGAAATGAAACAGGGATCCTGCTATGTTCAGGGATAAAGATACTCGTTGTTACAGTGATTAATGTTTAGGCAACGCGGTGATGAGTTGCTTGATCTCCGCTTCGGTGTTGTAGAGGTGCGGACTTGCACGAAGCTTACCACGCCGTACCGATATGACGATGCGATGTTCCGCTTGCAGATGTCGCTGGATATCGCCGGGTTCATGTATATCAGAGAAGAAGGATACGATGCCGCTGGCTTCACCCGGTGCACGCGAACTGACGACACGATATCCTTTGTTTCGTACCCCTTCGACCAGCTGATCCGTCAACGAAAGAAGCCTTTTGGAGATTTCTTCCACGCCGATTTCCTGTAGCAATTCGATCGCGCCACCCAGCGCGTAAACGCCGGCGAGATTATAACTGCCACTGTCATATCGCCTGGCGGTGTCCGCAAACTCAAATTGATATTTGTCAAACTGGGTGGGGTCTTTCATCGACAACCAACCAATCGCGGTGGGTCGAAGATGGCCTTGCAATTCACGTCGAACGTAAAACAGACCAGATCCTTCCGGAGCACATAACCATTTATGACCATCGGCTGCAAGAAAATCGATGTTCATCGCACGAACGTCGATCGGAAACACGCCGAGCGATTGGATCGCATCCACGCAAAGCAGCACGCCCTTGCTCTGGCAATACTCGCCGATGGTAGCCAGGTCAGAGCGAAAACCGCTGGCATATTGGACGGAAGAGATCGCGACCAATCGTGTACGATTGTCGATGGCTTCAATCAGACGTTCGATGGGAATTCGTCCATCTTCTTCGATCACCATTTTCACGGTAACCCCACGCGGTCGAATTGACTGCCAGGGATAGATGTTCGCGGCGAACTCGGCGTTGGTGGTCACGATGTTGTCACCATTCTGCCAGGTCAAGCCGTTGGCAACCATGCTCAACCCTTCGGACGTGTTTTTACAAAACGTAACTTCTTCCGGCTGAGCATTGATCAATTGTGCAATTTGGGCACGAACCTGATCCGCGTGTTTGTAAAACCCACCTTTCAGGTAGGCGTTTTCTTCGGCGTGGGTGAGATAGGTTCTCACCGCCTCCGCGGATCGCCGGCTGAGGGGCGCTACCGCCGCGTGGTTTTGAAAGTTGTAATTCCGCGTAATCGGAAATTCATTACGTAATTCTTTGATGTCCATTTTTCACCGTTTTGCGTTGATCGCATTTGTGCCTGACGTGCAACGAACTGCCTGCGCGATCTGTCGATTATAATATACCATGTACAAATAAACTCATCATTCCGACATCTATTATATCACCGACAGCGGGGTCAAAGGCGAACGAAAATGGTAGAAAATTCACTCTTTTTTACCCTGATGACCTCTTTACTAACGGACGCTGTAGAGCCCCACTCCAGTACCATCCGGATTTCACCGACTCGTGGCTGGGGTTATGTTACCGGACGACATTTCGGCAAATCCTGCGCAAGAAGAGTTCTCCGGGCGCTCATTCACCCCCACGTTGTTGAATCACGCGAAACGCGCTATCATGCCGGTATGATAGAATCCGAGTAACCCTGCTTTGAGGCCATGAAAGGCGTAACAGAACAACATGCGAATAAACATCATCGCTACGGGCGGGACCATCGCCAAGACGTATAACGAATCAGACGGCTCCTTGCTGTTTCAACGGCCCGTGATCGAAACTCTGCTCGCCAGGCTCCGCCTGCCCGATCTGGAGATCATCTACCAGCATCCGATTTCAAAGGATTCACTGGACTTGACCGACGCGGATCGCAAGCTGATTCTCGAAAGCGTACAGAGCACGATCCCCAAAGCTGACGCCATCATCGTGATTCACGGGACAGACACACTCTCCGAGACCGGCGAGTTAATCTATAGCGAAATCACCGAGCCCGCGATTCCGATCATTTTGACCGGGGCGATGAGGCCATACGAGTTTCGCGATTCCGACGCCGCACAAAACGTAACTGAAGCCTTGTTAGCCTGTCGATTTGTTTCGCCCGGCGTATATGTAACCATACACAATCGGGTATTATCCTTTCCCGGCGTGATCAAAGATCGTAAGGCATTGTCGTTTATCAAGCCCGATTAAGACCCGCCGTGGATAAGTTTTAAATTTGAAAATGAAATTGCCATCATGAAGTTTGAATTACTGTGTAAACAACTTATTCCCACGCTCTATGAAGATGATCATCTGCTGGTGGTCGCCAAGCCCGCCGGGGTTGATGTCGGCGGTGCGGATCGTCAGAAATTTCCGGGGCTGGTTGAGATTTTGATAGAATTGCGAGGCCGAAATGAATCGTTTGAGGTCGCCAACCGACTCAGCCGATATGAATCCGGCATTCTCATCCTGGGAAAAAATAAGGATATCGTGCAGCACATCCGTACCGGAATGAAAACCCAGCGCATCAAGCAGGAATTCGTCGCGGTGGTCATGGGCCGCATGACCAAAAAACACATTACCGTCGGCGGGGCACATGGTGCATCCAGAGGTAAGACAAAAAAACGTTCCCCAAAGCGGCCAGTGAAGACCGACCGACCTGCGAAAGAAACAGCTCCGGTGACCACTTC
>CBDTZI010000484.1:0-2612 GCA_965364865.1 uncultured bacterium
CCGAATCATCGACGCGCAGGATATCAGCCATACCTCCTTATGAATCCCGCCACATCACATTGAACGCCACTCTTCATGCGTTGCCCGTCGAATCCACGGGTATCTTCCAATGGCCGATCCTGTTTACAACGGACGACGGCAACGAACACCTCGTCAACGCCCATGTCTCCATGATCATGGCAGCCAAAGTTACAGGCTCGCTTCGCATCGACGGGAATTTGAAAGATTGGCCACCCGGTGATACCAATATCGTTTCCGATTTTCAATTGATTACCGGCGATGATTCGTTCATACCCTCGACAAAAACATTGGGGTTGGTGATGCGCGACCGCGAATATCTTTACGTCGCGATCAACTGTTTCCTTCCCCCGAATGAATCAATCACCTTTTCAAATAAAAACACCGTCGAATACGATGATATGATTCCCGTCGGCGAAGACCTGATCGAGCTTCTTTTTGATCCGCTCAACTCCGGAACCCGATCGCCCTCGGATTTGTACCACATCGTCATCAAACCCGGTGGCGCATATCTGACGGAACAGGGAATTGATTTTTCTTCTCCCTGCAGCCGACGAAAGCACTGGCCTGCGGATCCGGTGATCGCCACGCAATTACGCCGCGATGTCTGGTCGACGGAAATACGAATCCCCTTATCTTCGTTTGGAGTGAATCCGTCACAAAGCAGCATCTGGGGATTCTCCATCACGCACAAAAACGCGGCACACCAGGAATTCAGCACCTCCTCCGCCGCCGTGGGCAATGCCTATGATCCCATGTCACTGGGAAATCTGTTTATCCCGTAATTTCTTGTTTTCTTGAGGTCAACACGGTCGAAATTTGATTCCATCCAGTACCCTGCTTATGATCAAATAACCGATAAACGGTAATACAGGATGAGATTCTTTCGATCCACCGGAATGCGACGATGTTACGTCCCAATTATAATTCAAAGTCAAAGCGTATCGGCTTCACACTGATCGAGTTGCTTGTCGTGATTTCAATTATCGCTCTTTTGATTTCCATTTTGATGCCTTCTCTGTCTCGTGCACGCGACCAGGCCAAGAAGGTGCATTGCGTCGCCCGACTGCATGATTTCGGTACCTCAATCGCCATTTATCAGAATGACTTTAGCGATTTATTACCCCCTCCCAGATGGTTTCCGGATACGAACGAGTTTGTACAGCGAGACGACTACCGGGAAGATCCGGATCGACCTGTCGAATATGGCTGGACTGAAATCTTGTTTTCGTACGTCTACAAAGAAAAAGTTCAACTGTCTCAGAGTTACCCGGTCCAGCGTAATGTTAACAATGACAAATTTGAAGAGTATTTTATCTGTAAAGCGGTGGGTGATGTGGGAATCAACAGCGGTCACTATCGCGTCTATCTTCCGTCGTGGGCGGCGGGCAGTTACTCTCTCGAACCGGGCGGCGTTTACGGCGACACCACCCGAGCCAACCCTTTTCGTGGTACAAATCGTGACAGCATCAGACCCAAGATGCCGCTGATCGGCGACGCCAACGACCTCTCCGAACGCGGTGACGGTTTGGGGGATGACGATTGCAGCTACATCGACGCAGGCGAAGCTAATTTTGTGGGGAACCATGGGAATCGTAGCGGGAACCGATTTTCAGATCGCCATTACGGGGGTACCAATTTCCTGTTTCAAGACCTCCATGCCGAATGGAGTACTGGATTACGCAAAGACCTGGCTCGCGATTATGATCTCAATGGCGTGGTGGATATACCCATTCAGCCGTAAAGAGTCAAAGCCCCCGTATCGACGGATTTTCTCTCTTGCGATCCACTATACAAAATGATTCGTACGCCCTACGATGGGGGTATAAGAATTGCTGCAGAGAGGTGTTCGGGAAAGATTAATCCGTTTGGGCCTTGTCCTCCGTAACAAACTTGAGCCATGGGGAGTTGATCGCTGGAATCAAACATTCTTTTCTGCTAGCATTCTACCTTTCACTCATGGAATGATTATAAGTCGATGAAAATCACAGACATTCTGCAAAAAGAACTGATATGCGTCCCACTTCAAGCTTCAGATAAAACAGCGGCGATCACAGAACTTGTCGATTTGCTACATGAACAGGGCCAGCTGACGGATCGAGATCAGGTTCTTAATGCCGTGCTCATGCGCGAACACACACGCTCAACGGGAATCGGACAAGGACTAGCTGTGCCACACGGTAAATCGCACGGCTGCGATAAGTTGACCATGGCGATCGGTAAGCCTTCCACCCCCATTGATTTCGACGCGGTTGATTCCAAGCCATGTAACATGATCGTGTTGTTAGCCAGCCCGGTCGATCAAACCGGTCCACACATTCAAGCCCTGGCTGGCATCAGCCGGCTGTGGCTCAACGAACGGTTCCGCAATGATTTATTCCAGGCCAGTTCCGCGGAAGATATTTACGACGTCATTCAAAAATATCAGGGCTGATTTACAGTCACATCATTCCCACCCAGCACGGACAGGTCTCATCGCAATGAATGGTCGCAACTTATAATAAATCATACAAGCGGCGTTTGAGAATTTTACCCGTCGGTCCGGTGGGCAAATCATCACGAATATCAATGCGCTTTGGCACTTTATATCCCGT
>CBDTZI010000485.1:0-2609 GCA_965364865.1 uncultured bacterium
CCATACTTCACGTCGCGTCGCTGCATTTCGTACATCAAATCCACGATCATTCGTACACCCGTACACGCCAGCGGATGACCGATCGCAATCGCACCTCCGTTGACGTTGACGATTTCGCGATTCAGACCGAGTTCTTTTTCCACGCCGAGATACTGTGCGGCGAAGGCTTCGTTAATTTCAAACAGGCCGACGTCTTTCAATTCGATTCCAGCCCGGGTCAACGCTTTTTGGATAGACGGAACCGGTCCACGACCCATGACCCGCGGGTCCACACCGCTGACCCCGTATCCCGCCACCGCATAACGCGATGGCAATCCCTGTCGATCTGCTTCTTTTCGATCCGCAATGATTAGTGCAGCGGCTCCGTCGCAGATTTCACTGGCGTTACCCGCGGTGACCAGTTTGTTCGGTGTCATAGCCCGAAGTGCGCTGAGCGAATCCAGCGTCGTGTTTCTGACGCATTCATCCTTGGCCAGGTGAATGGTTTGATCGTTCAAATCCGTCACGTCGATCGCAAACATGCCCTTGAGCGAATCGCCGCCGTTAAAATGGCTTTCTCGATAAGCTTTGCGAGCACGGGCGTGGGACTCGACGGAAAATTCGTCGCAGGCTTGACGCGTGATTTCCATGTTCGATCCGTACTCGTCGGCGGTGAGCATCATGCTGGTGTTGGCTAAGGTGTGGTTCAGTCCTTCGAGCAGGCTGTCTTCCGCCTGGCCACCTTCGGCAAATTCCCAGAAGTTACTCTGTGAACGTTTCGCACGAAGAATTTGCGGCGTGCGCGACATGGTTTCCGAGCCAAAGCAGATCGCGACTTTCACATCGTCCACTTCGTCCGGCAGGGCGATCTCCTGGAATCCGTTGACCACCGTCTGCAGTCCCGAGCCACAAATACGTTGCACCATCAAACCCGGTGTATCGAGGTTGAGTTTGCATCTGAGAGCGACGTTTCGCGGAAAATAAATATCTTGTGAACCGGGCGCGGTACATTGATAAACATTAGCCCCGATGGCGGTATCGATCTTTTCGCGATCGATCTGGCTTCGCGTGATCGCCTCTTCGCAGGCATAGGTCGCAAGGTCTTCAGGTGCAAAACCGCTGAGTGTTCCGCACTTGACACCGACGGGTGTTCGGGCTGCTCCCACGATGACGACTTGTGGATAACCGTTTTGATTCATCGCTCTGTTACGTCCTTTGCAGTTCGGGTTGTCCTGTAATAATCAAATCCGGTGATTCTTCAGGAGTGAACAGTTTGGTTAATAAATCTTTGTGGTGGTCCATGACGGTTTTGCGTACAATTTTTCCAGAAGGGGTAAGTTCGCCGTTGGCTAACGAAGGCTCGTGGCCAACCAAAATCGCCCGTTTGATTCGATGATATTTCACTTCGATCGATGGATTGAGCCGGGTAATTTCCTGTGCAAAAAATTCTTTGACTTTCGCGTGGTCGAGTAGATGTTCTTCATCAATGTTGTGCCTGGCCGCCCATTCGCGCATCAAACTCATGTCGGGGTAGATCAAAGCCGCGACGAAATTTTCACCGCTACCCATCACGATGGCCTGGCTGATGTAAGGCGATTCGTTGATCAACACATTTTCAATGCGCTGCGGATGAACTTTTTCACCTGTGGTCAGTTTGAATGCGCCGTCTTTGCGTCCAAAAATGCGCAAACCCTGTTGCGTGAACTCGCCCAGGTCGCCGCTATGAAACCATCCGTCAGGGTCGATGATGTGTGCAGTGGCTTCTTCGTCGTCGAGATACCCCTCCATCACGTTGGGGCCTTTGACTAAAATTTCCTGATCGTCGTCGATACGCACCATCACACCCGGAATGGGATAGCCCACATATCCGCTGTTCCATTTGATATCAAGCGTCGTTAGTGTGACACATGGAGAGGTTTCGGTCAGACCCCATCCCTCCAGCACGGTGATGTTGTGGTCACGATAAGATTGTGCGACGGTGGCGGGGAGTGGGGCTCCGGCGGTAAAGACAAACCGAAGTCGATCGGAAAAGACCATCTCTTTCACTTTTGCATCTTCTCGGCAGCGGGTCATCAGCATGTCGTGAACGCGGGGCACACTGTAAAACATGGTCGGCGAAAACGCTTTCCAGTTTTCCACCAGCCGATCGATGTTGCGACCGAACGAGTCGTCGATGCAAAACTCTACGCCATGATAGAGCGTTAAAAATCTCTCAAACAATCCGCCGAAGCTGTGATGCCAAGGTAAAAAACTCATCAGCACATCGTTTTCGCCCACATCCCAGATTAACGAAACGGCTTTTTGTTGCGAAATGAGGTTGCGATGACGCAGCTTGACCCCCTTGGGTGGTCCGGTCGTACCCGAGGTATACATCACGATGCACAAATCATCGGGTTGAACCGCCGCCACTCGTTTTTGCAGTTGCTCAGAGCTGACGCTGTTTACCCGAAGCAGTTCCTTAAAATCTTTCGCACCCCAAGCGGCACATTCCTCGTCGAAATCCATGCAGTAAAACGCTTTCACCCATGGATGTCGGTCGCGCTCGATTTTTTCGAGTTGATGTTTACCCGAAACGATCACCCACTTGGGTTTGGCATGTCCCAGAACATACGACACCTGAGTCGCAGGAT
>CBDTZI010000486.1:0-2595 GCA_965364865.1 uncultured bacterium
GGCCTTGTTTGTATCAGCCACGCCCGGTCCATACGAATTGCAAAAGTGTGGCGGCGAAATCGTCGAGCAGGTCATTCGACCGACCGGGCTGATCGATCCGCCGATTACGGTGGTCCCGGCTCGCGGGCAGATTCCAGATTTGTTGCAACGTATTCAAGGTCGTGCCGCAGCCAACGAACGTGTGTTGGTGACGACATTGACCAAGCGGATGGCCGAGGATCTGTCGACCTACATCGATCAGGAGGGTCACAAATGTCGTTACATGCATGCGGACATCGACACGCTGGAACGGGTAACGATTTTGAAGGAGCTTCGCGAGGGCAAGTTTGACGTGCTGGTCGGCGTGAATCTATTACGCGAGGGGTTGGACCTGCCGGAGGTTTCGCTGGTCGCCATTCTCGACGCGGACAAGGAAGGATTTTTGCGCAGTGAAACATCGCTGATTCAGACTATTGGCCGGACCGCGCGAAATGTAAATGCGGAAGTGATTTTATACGGCGACAAAATTACCGGCAGTATGCAGCGGGCCATGGACGAAACCGATCGGCGTCGAAAAATACAGGTCGAGTACAACGAAAAACATGGCATCACGCCCACATCGATTGTGAAGGAGATTCGATCATCGCTGGATCGCATTATTTCTGCCCACAAGGTGGAAGCCCAGGCGATTCACGCCACCGAAGAACAGCTCGACCGTAGCGAGTTGATCGCGTTGTTTGAAAAAGAGATGCTCGAAGCGGCTGAGGCGTTGGATTTTGAGCGGGCCGCCAAGCTTCGCGACCGAATCAAGGAACTCAAGGACGCCCCGGAATTCAAAGTCAGCCGAGTGGATACGACGGGTGGCATTAAATAGAAAATTTGATGAAACCCGCCAAAAAACGGGATAATCGAGGATTTTGACCCTCTGGCGTTATTTGGGAGTGAGGGTATAATGCTCGGCTCTGCTTTACCGGGAACGTAGCCGGGCTGAGCGGTTTTATACGGCTGAGTCGCGGGCTTCAGCCCGCGCGGTGATGGGAGAGTTATCCATCACGGAATGATTGTTTTTTGTTATACGTTTATAATCAGCAACGAGGATAGATTTCGATGCCCAGACCAACCAAAGCGTTTCGTCGTATCAAAATTAATGCAGCCATTGCGTGGAAGCGCGGCGAGAAAAAAGAAGCCTACACGATGTGGGAAAAAGCTGCCGCCGGGATGAAAGAACACCTCGAGAGCAAACGCAACAAGAAACAAAAGGCGAAGGACGCCGCCGCAGCCGCTGAAGCCGAAAAATCGTAAGTTCAACTTGTCCCTCTCTTTGACGCGGCCATAACAACAGCTCTGAGGCAGTGCTGACATCCATGTCGGTTGTACCCACTGTTTTTTTATTTACAGCCGATGCGTTACCTGCATCAACTCTCTGTCGCATCACAGTCGTCAAATACGGGAGTATTTCCTGTTTTAATGAGATTGGGCGCTGAGTGTAAATTCCGGGATTATTTTTTCAGCTATTAAATAGCTTTTTTTATGTTTTTTCATTGAAAAAAACGTAAAAAAGCCTTACAACCCTGAAATACCTTTGGTCAGATCCACTGGATATCGATGGAGGCGGGGCTATGAAACATCGTATATGGCTGCAAATCATTATTTGTATTTCAATTCTAGGATGTGTAACTACTCCCGTGCAATCCGTTGAAATAGATATTGGTACCGTTTCGATCAAAGCTGTGAAAATTAACGGTCAACCGATCACGGCTACGAATCAAATTACCGTAATTCCCGGCGATCAAATTGAATGTGATATATTTTTGTCCGATTGGGCATCCAACGATTTTGTATACGCTGTGAGGGGTTATGAAGTCAATTTGAACCCAGAGAGTTTTTTCGGCGGAGATCAAGGTACGGTGCTACCGCTTGGCTGGTATGCGCCCTACCATGAACGAACCTGTAGTAACGATGGCGACTGTAATGGTAGTGTTTGTGACAGCAACTTCTTAGTGTGCGATGCTATTTCTTGTGTAAATGATAGTGATTGCACAGGCTCGTTTCCTATATGTAAAGATATAGGACGGGGACGACAAGAAGTAAATAGTTGTGTAGCATTAGATCATGAAACTACCTTAGGCGCATTTGTTGACGAGACCCGATCTAATTTTATCTTTTTTCGTAATACCCAAGGATTAATTGGATTAGTCAGAGATGTTACACTAAAGTATGCCTTCGCTTCGGTCTTGTTTTTTGATGGTGTCGAAGATCCAGGATTTCCTGTTTATCTTGGAACGGTAGTTTTGGATGTTTCTGAGGCATCAGATCTATCAGGGGAAGCTTGTGGTATATTTGAAATAGAATTTTTTACCAATAGTCCACAATTAAATACATGTCAATCGGCTAACAATTTGGCAGATTTGAATATTCTCATAGGATGTCCAACAATCGAATCTTTGATCATCAATGTCGACTGCAGTGAGCAAGGTGAGCCGGAACCCGTTTTCGTACCGGCGGTTTCACTTTGGGGCATGGTCGTTTTGGTACTGTTGCTGATGATCGCCATAAGTATTTACTTCGGTCGGTATCGTAATCAATCATCGCAAGGAATGTGATATCAAGCAGGCT
>CBDTZI010000487.1:0-2575 GCA_965364865.1 uncultured bacterium
GCGTGGGCGGCTTCGTGTACCGTCAGCGATAACAACACGACTAACAACGCAGCGATAATCAATCCCCAGTTGTGCTCTTCGTCTAAAATAGAAGCTTTTTGCGCGCGGGTTGGGGTTGCGTTTCGTTGTGGTTGGGCGTGGGTATCGGGGGATGGCTCGATGACGGATACCGTTTCGGGATCAGGCTGTGCATGGGTATAGAGACTCCACGATCCCAGTGCAGAAACCATCAACCCCGTAACCAGGAACACAAACGCAGCTGTGCACAATATGCGTGAATGTCGATTGGCATGTGTGGGTTTTACTCTGGAACGATGCAAAATCAACAACACCGTAGTCGCCATAGCCGGGATCAGTCCGAAGAACGGTATGAATACCAGGGACGAGCTGAGTAGCGCCCACACCGCCAGCGGCGAGACTTTGGGCCAGAGTAGTGGCTCGACGCTTTTCGAAGCGTTCTCTTCGACTTCTACGTCAAGGTCGACGCTGGCGTCTGCGGTGTGTCCTATGTGTGACAGCAGCAGGTGGGCGTATTCGTGTTCAATAATAAAACCAATTGAGCAGGACTGGGTATCAAATCGAATGATATAGCCCTCTCCGTGGACCGCGACATAAATATCCCGCTTCCAGAAGGGTTGTGTGATATCAAAAATATCATCACGATGGGTGAGCGTGATGCGCTGAGAAAAAAATTCGATGGACCAGCTTCTACCGTTCGCATCCTCCCAGTTTGCGGTCGATAGTAGCGAACCCGGCTCCTTGGTTTCCGTGGGCGGAGTCTGCAAATCCTGGCCTTTCGGTGTGGTTGTCATCCGATGATTTCCTGTTGATCCGTCGTTGATGATAAACGAATCGTGTGGTGATTCGTGTTATCGATCAAACTCATCACCTCGAAAACTGCTACCCAGGTAGGTTTTTCGCACCAGTTCGTTTTGAACGATTTCCCGAGGTGTACCTTCCGCGAGCATTTTTCCATCGTTGATGATGTAACTTCGGTCGGTCACGCGCAGGGTTTCACGAACGTTGTGGTCGGTCAGGAGGATGGCGATGCCGAGATCGTTTTTTAAGTGCAGTATTTCACGCTGCAGATCTTCCACGGCTTTGGGGTCGACACCGCTGAATGGTTCGTCGAGCATAATCAGTTTGGGCTCGGTCACCAGGGCCCGTGCAATTTCCAGCTTGCGACGCTCACCGCCGGATAACGTTTTCGCCATTTGTTTACGCTGTTCGCTCAGGCCAAACTGCTGAATGAGTTGATCACGCTTTTCGATACGTTCCTTGCGAGACAAGTCTCGCATCGTTTCCAGAATAGCCAGCAGATTGTCTTCCACCGAGAGTCGTTGAAAGATGCTCGGTTCCTGGGAAAGATAACCCATGCCCAGTTGCGCACGCTTGTACATGGCCAATGACGTGACTTCCTTGCGATCGAACATCACGGAACCTTCGTCGGCTTCGATCATGCCCACAGTCATGCGAAAAGTCGTGGTCTTGCCGGCACCGTTGCGACCCAAAAGGCCTACAATTTCTCCGGGTTTGACGTGAAATCCCAGATGATCCACCACCGCCCGGCCATCATATCGCTTTACCAGATTGCGTGTTTCCAGCAGCATCGTGGTCGCGGATGGCCCGGTTTTCGACCTTTCCGATCGGGTGCTTGTGATAAAGCTTTGAAGCGGATCGTTTTCGTCAGCCAATGTATAGTTTGTTGATTTCATGTTGTGTCGGTTTCTTCAATTGATTACAGCGACAGGAGTGTATCCGAAAAGGTATTTGTTGAACAATCACAAGGGTCGGAGTGATCGAATTCCATTGAACCATCTATCGAATGGATCTCATTCTGCCCACATCGGGAATGATCGACCAGGTCCAGTTGCCGATACGGGGAAGCCAGGGAATTCGATGACCGCTGGGCCAATAGACAAAAAACGCTTTTCCGATCAGCTGATCGCGCGGGACCGTGCCGAGTTGATAATCTTCGCCACGAGCGTCGAGATGGGCACAAACGGAGTCCCAGATTCGTGAATCTCGGCTGGCTGCGGTGTTGTCACCCAACATGAAAAATTCATTTTCTCTGAGCATGATCGGGCTTGAATGGCTCGCCCACCCTGATCGAGGCGCCCAGGGAGCTGCGGATAAACCACCGAACCGTTCGTTGAGATAATAGTATTCGTCACGATCGACCACGAGGTGTGTCAAATCCAACTGGCCATCTTGTGCATAAATTCGCGGAACATGGGATGATTTTCTATGTTTGTTGCGAGCGCGGAAATGTTTCAAATCATTTCGTCGCAGGCTGGCGATGTCTGGTGCATAATAAGCATCGGAATCGCTCGATGTAGAAGAAGCCAGCACCTCTTCACCACCCACATCAATCGCCAATCGGTAGTCCACGTTTTCAAAACCGATTTCAACGGCTTTGCCCGCTTCAAAAGGGGCCAGCTGAATAGAGGCCATCACCGGATCATCCGAGGACGGAATATCTTTTGTCTCCGTCAGTGTGACCTTGCCGTTCATGTGAAAGTTGGCACAAAACGATCTTTTCCTTTTGGTCAGTTGAACTCGTACCACCGCATCG
>CBDTZI010000488.1:0-2574 GCA_965364865.1 uncultured bacterium
TCAGGATGCCGCGTTGATACGACGGGTCCTTGTGGAAGAAGTCGATGTTTTTTCCGACGATCTCTTCGGCTTTGCAGGGGAGGTACTGTTCGACGGCTTTGAGTGTTTTCAAACTGATTGGATTCATGTAGGTGATGTTGTAATCGGCGTCGGCCAGGATGACCGGCGTCGGAGAGTTCTCCACCATCTGCTCAAGGCGTTGTTGCTCGGTTTCGGCTTTGCGGGCTGCGGATACTTCTTCCCAGTTCACCACCTGACCGATGTATTCTCCCGATTCGTTGAAGACACCATTGACTTCCAGCGCAAGTGTGAGTGGGCCGAGTTTGATATCGACTACGATGGGTAGATTTTTGGGATTGGAAAGTGTTTTGGCAATTTCGCTGGTTCGATCGCCATGAAAACGATCAAGGGAGCCACCCATAAGTTCGTCCACCGACAAACCTAATTGTTCTTTGACCACACCTTCAACGCTGCGCAATGTTTCCTCCGAACGCTCGTTCATAAACACGAGGTTACGGTCGGCGTCTGCGATTAAGACGTTGGTACCCAGATTGTCAACGACAGATTGAAGGTGTTGAAATGATTTGTTTTCATCATTTCCTTTTCCAATAAATTCCTTAAAACGATCAGACGTTGCTTTGTTCGTTGACATGTTTTACCTCATCTTGTGACGTGCGAGCCCGTTATCGCACTAGAATGACTAGAACCTAATTTATTAAATATTTATCATCCGGCGCTGCGACTTGACTGATGTGAAGGCATCAGCCGAGATGATAAAATTTCTCTCATTGAAAAATCCAATCGGTGCCTAATGAATAATTTCGATTTCACCCGTGATGACTTTGATCACGAACCGAAAATACATGGCATACAAAAGTAAATTACCCTTATATTCCATGGTTGAAACGTTACATGTATAAGATGTGCAGCCAGTGAAAAAAATCGTTTCAACATGCTTTGCCTGGCTATTGCCATGCAATATGAATCGGAGAGGATGGCAATAGTAGTAAATTAATTGCCGTGGTCGTAGGGTTGGTTTTTCCAACAGGACTAAGTTGAGGTCCGAAAATATTTTAGCTGAACGGCATGGTGTACTAGTTCTGCAACACTATCGACGTTGAGTTTTTTCATGGCCCGTCCCCGGCAGGCATCAATCGCCTGGGTGGTCACTCCGAAATGAGCCGCGATCTGTTTATTGCTCAACCCGTCCACCACCAGATCGGCGATGGCACGCTCACGCTGTGTCAAGCGAGTGTAACTATCTTTCAACCGATCCAACTCTTTCTTTTTTTTGTGTTGAAGAGCGTCCTGACGGATGGCCACATGAACACGATCCATCAATTCTTGATGGTGGAATGGTTTTTCAAGAAAATCCAAGGCGCCGTTGGACATGGCTTTGACCACCATTCGTATGTCCGCATAACTGGAAACAAAAATGACCGGCAGTCGACAATCGATCTCGCAAAGTTTTTCCTGCAGCGCAAGACCACTCATCTCGGGCAGTTTCATATCCACGATCAGGCAACCCGGGAGGTCCAATTGATAGTCTTCTAGAAACTGAATGGCGGAAGCGTAGACTTTGACCTTCAGGTTGACGGACTTGAACAAGCTGTCGTACAGCGTACCCATTCCTGCGTCGTCATCGACGACAAAGACTGTGGCTGATGCTGGCATGGAGTCCATCCTTATGAGTATTGAAGTAAAATTTACGACCTATCCGCTTCCAATGGGTTTCTATCGTCCGATTTATAGGGCGGGGAAAGTAGGCCTGTCTCCATGAAGAGAAAACTTGCCTATCAGTATTGCAAACGTTATTTCCTGTACCCATTTACCAGTGCCATGAAGCGGGATATCGATGCGGTTTCGAGGTGTGCACAGGACTTGACCTTTCTGCCGGAACACGAACAATCATGATCAGTCTACAAGCAGTCAATCGGAAGTACGATTTGTAAGAATTTTCTGCCACGGGAATCGAGGGCACTCCCTTGAAAAAGGTTGAAAGCCATTTCTCTTTTCAGGAATTACGCTAAGCCCCAAACAGGACATGGCATGAACATTTGCATCGTGACCCCTGCACCCGCTCGTTCAACCAAAGGCAATCGCATCACCGCGGTTCGCTGGTCCCACATACTGAAATCACTGGGGCATCGCGTACAAATCATCCAACAATTTGACGACAAGCCTTGTGATGTGATGATTGCTTTGCACGCCGGAAAAAGCCATTCCTCCATTAAACGATTTCACGAAAAGCATTCGGATCAACCCTTGATCGTCGCGCTGACCGGCAGCGTCCAGGTCTGGCGCGACTGGCTCCAAGACCAAACCGGAGAAGCGACGCTGAGGTTCGACACGTGCGACGGCGATCTGGACGTCACGTTCTTGCGCATGGAGCAGACCGACGCCGAGGTCGAGGCACTCGGCGCGTACGTCCGCGACGCGATCGAGGATGAGATGGGCGACGCCGGGCTGCTCGAGCCCAACAAGCTTTACGCGGTCTACTACGACGGAGGGTCCAACTACGCCTGCGGAGGCGGGGCTTGGCCGCCGGCCCTCATCGGTCGAGTGGCGGCCCTG
>CBDTZI010000489.1:0-2567 GCA_965364865.1 uncultured bacterium
GCTTGCGAATGCAACCGCATTAATTATCACGCCTTGAAACATCACTTCGGTCGATAAAAATATCACGATGAGATTTCGGCGGGTCGTAAACCCGACCAGACCCAACGCAAACAACACCGCGCCTAAAATTAAATATTCCGTAATACCGACCATCTAAAACGGCTCCACTTCTTTACCAATTTGTCCTAGCGGCGCCCGCGATGCACGAGTCGGATCCCTCGGAACCGGCTTACGCGACAACGCAATCGCACCAATCATCGAAACCAAAAGCAGCAAAGCCGACAGCTCCACCACGACCACATAACGCGTCATCACTTCCGCACCCATCGCCAGGCTGTTACTTTCTGCGGGGATCATGTCAGCCACTTCACCGATTGCTGCATTGACCGGAATCGTGTCGATCGGATTCGCCGCGGGCAAATCACCCATGCGCCCCGCCAACACGGCCATCATCACAAAGCCCGCAAGCACAGCCATGAAGGGTTCACGCGCCCGGCGATCGTAAATTGGCGATCCGCCCTGATGGGCGAGCATAATGACAAACAGATAGGTCACCAGAATCGCACCGGCGTAAATCATAATCAGCGCAACCGCCAGGAACTCCGCACCCTGCAGCACCAACAGCGAAGCCACCGCAATCACCACCAGTACAAAATACAACGCAGAGTAGACCGGCCTGGGATGGGTAATGACACGGGCCGCACCGGCTACCGCGATCAACGCAAAAAGATAAAAATAAATGCTCGATTGTTCATTGGAAATCACCCGCGACGCCAACACCGCGAGCAGGCCGACCAGAGCCAATGAACCGATCAATGCGCCCGCGATGGTTTGCGACCTGCCCGCCTTGGGCATCATGAGGTATACCCCCACACCGCCCAGAGCGAAAACAAGGTACAATAATATGGTGGTTGAATCGTTCACGCGTATTACTCTTTTAACTCCGATGCAGAATCCTCGGCGACGCCATCCGGGTTGTGCGCTTGGGTTCCCGGATAGCCTGTAATGTGCGGATTTTTTCTTGGCTTTATTTCTTTCGTTTCATCATAAACAGACAACAACTCTTCTTTGTCCAGAATCATTTCCTCGCGGGATCGACCCACCAGATCATAAAACGGGGTCAACTCAATCGCGTCGACGGGACAGGCTTCCTCGCACATGCCGCAATAAATACAGCGAAGTTCGTCGATATCAAACTTGACCGGATATTTTTCGCGATCCTCCCAAGGAGATTCACCGCTTTCAATATGTATACAGTTAGCTGGACAGGCCGTGGAACACATAAAACAGGATACACACGCCACGCGACCCTGCTCGTCGCGGTTGAGTCGATGCACGCCGCGATAATTTTCGACCCGCACCTCCCTCTTCTGTTCGGGATATTGAACCGTCATGTGTTTGCCGATCAGAGATTTTCCCATGTGCAGAATCGTTGTCTTCATCCCACCCAAAATCTGTGGCAGGTACAACTTTTCCGACGGACTTAAAATCGGATCGTCCAGTTCCAGAATGTCTTCGTCATGTATCATAAAGCGGCCTCAACCGGTAGCGAATCGCTACGTTTTTGTTTTGTTAGATCTCGATTGATCGCGGGCATGTTCACCTGGCGACCTGTAATTTCACTACTCGACATCGCCATCGCCAGCCACATAATCGCCAGCACCACGGCGTTACCTGTCAGCGCCCACGCCGGTGAACGATGATGACCGAAATAAACCAATCCAACCGTCAACACAAAAAGCATCAGCGTAACGGGGATCAAACCCTTCCACGCAAACCGCATCAACTGATCAAATCGAAAACGCGGCAACGTCCAACGCAACCACATCATTAAGAACATGAACCCTGCGACTTTGGTACACAGCACCGTGACCTTGGCGAGCACCGCATACCACTGAGTGGCATCGGGCTGCGTCCAAGGAATCCACGGGAAATGCCAGCCGCCCAAAAACAGCACCGCCACCATCGCACTGCCCGTAATCATGCTTGCGTATTCGCCCAGGAAAAACATGCCGAACTTCAACGCGCTGTATTCTGTGTGGAACCCGCCGACCAGTTCCTGTTCCGCTTCCGCCAGATCAAACGGCGTGCGATTCGCCTCCGCCAACAGGGTGATAAACAAAATCAGAAAAGCCAGCGGATGCAAAAAGACATTCCACTGCGGAATCCAGCCATACCAATAACCCGTCTGCCCGAGCGTAATGGATTCCAGACGTAGCGACCCCATGGTCAACACCACGATGAGAATGCAAATGCCCAACGGAATTTCATAACTGAGCATCTGCGCGGTCGCACGAATCCCGCCGTAAAACGAATATTTATTGTTGCTGGCGAATCCACCCAACACCACGCCGTACACGCCCATGGAGGTCACGCCGAGAATGTAAAGCAAACCGATGTCCGGATTGGCTACCTGAATATTCACCAGCGTATCGCCGATGGTCAGTTGCCCACCCCAGGGAATTGCCGCAAAACCGATAAACGCGATACAAAACATCAGCGCCGGAGCCGCGACAAACAAAACACGATCCACATGATTCGGTATCACATCTTCCTTGAACACAAAT
>CBDTZI010000490.1:0-2549 GCA_965364865.1 uncultured bacterium
ACCTATAGCGCCGATCCTTATAAAAATGGCCAATGGCTTGACAGTTAAGTCCAGGACATCGATCAAACGGGAGTGGGTAGATCTGTTTATGGATCTCCTGGTGCCGTTTTGCAGGCCTGATCTTCAACTCGGATTTTCTCAGGAAGAGCCGGCTGAGATTCAATACGTTTTGACAAAGGGCAAATAATATACTTATCAATAGTGACTGCCGGATTGTCTCGATTGTAATTCGTCATTTAGCCGCTTCCTCACGGGCGCGGTTCGGAAAAATAAGAACGCAGTTTGGAAAACACTGGCGGTCAAGCCGCCAGTGGCACCCGAATTCGCCAGTGTCACTCCGCGCAGGTGACGCCGGCTGCTCAGTTTACTTACGCGTGGTTTTATTACGTTGAGGATTGCGTGGGGTGACCTTTGCGGATCCATTCGTTGACGCCACCTTTTAAGCTGCGCACGTTTCGATAGCCCATCGATTTCAAGTACAACGTCCAGTTTTTGGAAAATTTTCCGATTCCGCACACCATGACAATCGGGGTCTCTCGATCATCGGGTAATTCATTCGTACGATCCGAAAATTCCTGCATGGGGATGTTGACCGAGTTCTCGATGTGGGTGTCGCCGTATAGTTCCCGTTCTCGAACATCGATAATCATGGGAATGGATTGTCCGCCGTTTCGCATCTCCAGGTACAGGTGTTTCGCGCGAACGCTATCGTGCGGATTTTTCAGATTCTCCATCATCTTTGCGAGGAATTGATCGTTCTTGCTGGTGCCTTCGGGTTGATCCGAAGCGTCCGGCGGACAGATGTCAGGGAAATGACGCTGAAAGGAGGAGGCGTACTTAAACACGTTGTCTGGAAAAATCACCACGACGATCGTGCCGGGTTCGTCGGGAATCGTATTGAGAACGCCGGCCAGTGCCATGCCCGAAGATGGGCCGGCGATAATGCTTTCCTCCCGGTTGAGACGCAAACACAATTCAAACGATTCGCGGTCGGTGACTTCGGTGGTTTGATCATATTCGTCGGGACGAAACAGTTTGGTCTGGGCGAGCTGGTTCATGCTGCGGACGCCGGGGATGTCGTGACCCTCCTCAGGATGAACACCAATCACTTTGATGTCGCTGTTTTGTTCTTTCAGGTAGCGCCCCGTGCCGGTAATCGTTCCGCAGGTTCCCAGACCCGCAACAAAGTGCGTAATTTTTCCACCGGTCTGTTTATAAATTTCCGGGCCGGTGGTTTGATAATGACCACCTGGATTCGCTTCGTTTTCGTACTGGTTCAGCATGATAAATCCGGGCTGGGTTTGCGCGGTTTCCATGGCGTGGGCGATCGCACCCTCCGGCGCACCGGGTGCGGGACAGAGTGTGTCGTCCATTTCCACCACATCACTGCCGAAAAATCGAAGTACGGTACGTTTTTCCAGCGGAATTGCTTTGGAAAGAGGCGTTTGAATTTTGTACCCTTTGATGTTGCTGATCATCACCAGGCCAAATCCGGTATTTCCCGATGTGGGTTCAACCAGGCTGTTGCCTTTTGAGAGCAGACCACGTTCTTCCGCATCACGAATCAAATTGTCGGCGATACGATCCTTCACCGCACCGAACGGGTTATACCATTCGAGCTTGGCATAGACTTTTGTATGTTCATAGGGAACAACCTTGTTGAGCTGAACAAGGGGTGTCGGATTATCTTCGTTCGATAGAAGCCCGATAATCGAATCGTACACCCTGAGTTTGTGATCGCTTGTCATAATGGGTTATTATACCTCGATTGTTACAAATTTCTATGACTGATTGTCGCACATAAGAACGATAAAAAGAGTTGCATTGGGCGTAGCCACTGCTTAAACTGTAATTATAGCCGATTCTATCGGGTGTCGCATATTTCGGGAGCCAAATCATGAAAACCAGTAATTCTCTATGGAAGAACCGTCTCGACGGAAAAATTCCCGATCCGCTGGGTCAGGAAATCGATGCGTTTGAAACCGAGATCGAGCTTCGTCAGCAGGACAAGATGGACGAGAAAATCTTTGCGGAGACGAGATTGCGGCGAGGTGCTTATGGTCAGCGATACGATAACGGGCAGCGTTACGACGGAACAGATTTCCGCCAGCTGGCCTATCCAGAAGATAAAAGGACCAAGGGGCCTGGTACGGTTTGGGATGCGCCCGGCATGTTGCGTATCAAAATTCCTTATGGCGGAATCAACCCGGAACAACTGGAGTTGCTGGCTGAGCTGGCGGAGGAATACTCCGATGGGATTGTTCATATTACCACACGTCAGGATTTTCAACTCCACTTTATTCATATTGATAATACACCCACCATCATGCGTCGATTGGCGGCGGTGGGAATCACCACACGAGAAGCCTGTGGAAATTCGGTGCGAAACGTAACGGGTTGTCCGTACAGCGGAGTCTGCCCGGATGAAGCCTTTGATGTTACGCCGTACGCCCGCGCGTTATCTTTGTTTTTGCTCGGCCATCCCGATGTACAGAATTTTGGTCGAAAGTTTAAGCCGACGTTTAGCGGTTGTGCACAACATTCGTGCG
>CBDTZI010000491.1:0-2545 GCA_965364865.1 uncultured bacterium
TGAGGGTGCGAACCGTACGCGTATGTTCTTGGGATTTTCTTTTGTCATGATTTACTCAGTATGGTACTCGAAATTAAAAACATGCCCACGCTAGCGTGAGGCATGCCACCTCGCATTTCATAAGTATTCAATCAACCGGTATTTTTGTGGCTGTCGTGGTGCGTATCATTCGAGTGATGATCACCGTTTGCATCGGCAGCGTCGTTTGCGGTTTCAGGTGCGGGTGAATGTTTATGTCGCATTTGTTTGATCAGCATTTTCGCAGGTCCGCTACACATATAAATAAATGTGGCGATCAGGAACGATGCGGATTTGTAGGAGAAAAATACCGCGAGCATTAACAGCAGCACGAAAAACTGTCCGACAGGCTGTTTGCTCATGAGATAGCCGCGATGCAACTTTCCGTAGTGAAACCGGCTGACCATTAAAAAGGCGAGCAGGATGGAAATCACCGGTAACGAATAGGCGATGGCGGATCGAAACGATTCCCCTTCGGGTTGATCCTGGAAGAAAATCAGGGCCGCCATCACCGCCGCAGCACCGGGGCTGGGGATGCCGCGAAACGATTTATAATCGAAATCCGCTTTGGCGTGTTCGACATTGAACCGGGCGAGTCGAATCGCGGCACAGGCGACGTAAAACGCGGCTGCGATCCACATGGCTCGACCCATAAAGTGTTCGCTGAGTGGGGATGGGAAAAAGTCGCTGGAGAGTTCACGCGTGATAAAGGCGATCATTAAAATCGCCGGAGCGACACCGCAGGTCACCACATCGGCCAATGAATCCAACTGACCGCCAAAGTTGGTCGTGCTTCGCGTGGCTCGTGCGATCAGCCCGTCAAACAAATCGAGAATCATGCCGACCACGATCAGCCCTGCGCCGACGGATAGTGCGGAGGGTAACATTCTTTCGAGGATGGATTGATTCAGCGGCGGCATAGAGCTGGTGGCGAAGCCCGCACCCAGGTCGTACATCGCGCGCATGGAGAAATGGATCGCGGCGAATCCACACAATAAATTGCCGAGCGTGATCAGCGTGGGCAAAATCGCCAACGACCGTAACCGGCGTCGATGTTGATGTTCAGTATGTGCATCATCTGTAAACTTGGCGATGAGGGGCATGGTGAAACCCTTTATGAAATTTCGGCGTCTACACCGGTTGCCAATGCGTCGTTGCGTTCAAAGTCTTCCATGTTTTTTTCTACGGTTTCTTTGGTGACGATGGCGCTTTGTCGTGCCAGTACAGTCAGACCGGCGTTGACTTTATCGCCGATTTCAACGGCTACTTCGGTGTTGTCGAATCGAGGAATGACCAGTTCCGTGCGTGATCCGAATTTGATCATGCCGAACCGTGAACCGATCGACCAGTTTTCTTCTTCTTTTGCGTGACAGATGATTCTACGAGCGACCAACCCGGAAACCTGTCGAACTTCAACGGGGCCGGGAATCGGTTCGTCCGGATCGATCAGTAGCGTGTTGGATTCGTTTCGTTGGCCTGATTCGGGATGGCGGGCGTCGAGAAATTCGCCTTTTTGATACGTGACTTTGCGAATGGTTCCGCCGCAGGGCATTCGATTGGCGTGTACATTAAACAGGCTCAAAAACATGCCGATGCGAATCGACGGGCCGCCGATCGCGTCGTGATGATCCAGTTCGGTAATTTCGGTGATCGTGCCGTCGGCCGGTGAACACATCTCACCGGGTGCGAAGTTACGATCGCGTTTGGGGTCCCGGAAAAACGAAATCACCCATAACCATACTACGATAAACGGAATCGACAGCGGCCAGAAAACGAGCCATCCGCCCACCGCCAGGGCGCCGCACACCAATGTAGATAACAGAATTTCTCGAACGCCTTCGCGAGCTATAGGTATCATTTGAAATAAGTATCCGTTTGCGTTGTTTGTTGTAACGATTCTTAAAAAACCGTTGACGCAAAAATTGCCATCCGAGTGGCCAATTTTGCGCGTACCAAACATGATACGATACCACGAAACCCGGTGATTGCACAATTTTCTCCGTGAGTGAGGATATCAGCATAGATGTCGCAGGCTGTCGTTTGACCTGCGGAGGTGGGCTTGATCACGACGAATGTTTTGATACTTTGTGGGTGCAAGTGAATCGTTTCAACTGGTGGAGCGGTATTTACAAACTGGCCGATACTTGCTCTACTCAAACTGTGATTTTCATTTTTAGCCAGTGGGTTTTATGCGGGCGCGACAGGTGTTCGCTCAACAGAGGTGGTCATGTCAACAACGATAACACACGTACAGGGACGCGAAATACTGGATTCCCGAGGCTTTCCGACGGTGGAAGCGGTGGTGGTGCTCGAAGACGAAAGTTACGGCGAAGCGGCTGTGCCCTCCGGGGCATCGACCGGTGAACACGAAGCAGTCGAATTGCGTGATGGTGATGAAAAACGTTACGGCGGTAAGGGTGTGCTGCAAGCGATTGAGAACATCAATCAGGAAATCGCTCAGGCTGTGGTGGGTCTCGATGCGACCGATCAGGAAGACCTTGATGAGATCATGATCGAATTGGACGGG